>JAQTTS010000429.1 GCA_028710655.1 Dehalococcoidales bacterium | reverse complement strand
CCGTCACATCACGAAAGCTGGTTGTGCCCGAAGTCGCTGAGCTAACCGCAAGGAGGCAGGCGCCGAAGGCATGGTCGGTGATTGGGGTGAAGTCGTAACAAGGTAGCCGTACGGGAACGTGCGGCTGGATCACCTCCTTTCAAAGGAGCAATTTGGCGAGGTCACTCGCTCCGCTTTTTCGAATAAATTTTTCCGCTGGGTTGGAGTGGGCAGGATCGCGCTCGGCGCGTACTCTGACCGACGATATACGCTGTGTTGGGCCTATAGCTCAGTTGGTAAGAGCGCACGCCTGATAAGCGTGAGGTCGGTGGTTCAAATCCACTTAGGCCCACCACCAACTTCAGCGGACGGAACTGATCGTAATCGGATGGGGCTGTAGCTCAATTGGGAGAGCGCCGGTTTTGCACGCCGGAGGTCGCCGGTTCGATTCCGGTCAGCTCCATGGAAACGAAAAACGACCCGCCCGTTGGGCGGGGCATTCATATTTCTCAACCGGTTCTTTGACAATCGAATCTTAAGCGGCATGTTTTGTCTTGACTAAACTTTATGGTCAAGTTATTAAGAGCATACGGGGGATGCCTTGGCGCAGGCAGGCGATGAAGGACGTGGCCAGCTGCGATAAGCTCCGGTGAGCCGTTAAACAGGCTTTGACCCGGAGATGTCCGAATGGGGAAACCCATCCAGGTAAACCCTGGCTATCCTCGGCTGAATACATAGGCCGAGAGAAGCGAACCCGGGGAAGTGAACCATCTCAGTACCCGGAGGAAAAGAAAACAACCGTGATTCCCCAAGTAGCGGCGAGCGAACGGGGAACAGCCCAAACCGTGTCCATGTCAAGCTCGAGTGCGTTGTGGACGCGGGGTCGTGGGACCGACAGGCTCCGACTCGACGGAGCCGCAGAGTCACCAAATTCCATCCTAGCCGAGTATTCTGGAAAGAATAACCACAGAAGGTGATAGTCCTGTAGGCGAAAGGATAGGAATCTCTGGTCGGTATCCCAAGTACCACGGGACACGTGAAACCCTGTGGGAATTCGGGGGGACCATCCTCCAAGGCTAAACACTCGCCTGCGACCGATAGTGAACTAGTACCGTGAGGGAAAGGTGAAAAGAACCCCTGTTAGGGGAGTGAAAAGTACCTGAAACCGTATGCTTACAAACAGTAGGAGCTCCGCGCAAGCGGGGTGACTGCGTGCCTTTTGCTTAATGAGCCGGCTAGTCATTCTACATGGCGTCAGGTTAACCGTTAATAACGGGGAGCCGTAGCGAAAGCGAGTCTGAATAGGGCGACCAGTCGTGTGGAATGGACGCGAAGGTGGGTGATCTATCCTTGGCCAGGTTGAACTCTGGGTAACACCAGAGGGAGGACCGAACCGGTGTTGGTTGAAAACAGCTCGGATGAGCTGAGGATAGGGGTGAAAGGCTAATCAAACCCACGGATAGCTCGTTCTCTTCGAAATAGCTTTAGGGCTAGCCTCGCGTGAATGGCGTGGGAGGTAGAGCACTGGATGGCCTAGGGGTTCGAAAGATCTTCCAAATCCAACCAAACTACGAATTCCCTCGACCACTGCGCGGGAGTCAGACTACGGGGGCTAAGCTCCGTGGTCAAAAGGGAAACAGCCCAGACCGTCCGCTAAGGTCCCTAACTGTATACTAAGTGGGCAAGGATGTGAGGATACGAAGACAACCAGGAGGTTGGCTTAGAAGCAGCCATCCTTTAAAGAAAGCGTAACAGCTCACTGGTCAAGCGTTCTTGCGCCGACAATGTAACGGGGCTTAAGTATGCGACCGAAGCGGCGGATATTCATACCCTTCGGGGTATGGGTGTGGTAGAAGAGCATTCCGACGAGGCAGAAGCCAACCTGTGAGGGTTGGTGGACTCTTCGGAAGAGACCCTGCCGGCATGAGTAGCGATAACGGCTGTTAAAACCAGCCGCGCCGAAAATCTAAGGTTTCCTGGGGAAGGTCAGTCCGCCCAGGGTTAGTCGGATCCTAAGGTCAGGCCGAAAGGCGTAGCCGATGGACAGCAGGTCAACATTCCTGCACCGCTCGAGAGTCACCATGTGGGGACGCAGGAGGATACGTGTACGCACGTCTGGATGTGTGCGGTCGCCTCGTAGAGGGAGGTCTTTGGCAAATCCGGGACCTCTTAACCTTGAGAAAGGCGAGGAAGCTTGGCTTCGGCCTTGTAAACTCACTGACTCCAAACTGCCGAGAAAAGCCACTAAGAACGTATCTCGAGTGTCCGTACCGTAAACCGACACAGGTAGATAAGGAGAAAATCCTAAGGCGCACGTGTGAGCCCTCTTTTAGGAACTCGGCAATCTAACCTCGTAACTTCGGGAAAAGAGGTGCCTCGTTAGGGTGAAGTTGTACAAATGGAGCCCGAGGAGGTCGCAGAGAAATGGCTCAGGCGACTGTTTAGCAAAAACACAGGACTCTGCAAAGACATAAAATCGATGTATAGGGTCTGACGCCTGCCCGGTGCTGGAAGGTTAAGGGGAGGGGTTAGCGCAAGCGAAGCTCTGAACCGAAGCCCCAGTAAACGGCGGCCGTAACTATAACGGTCCTAAGGTAGCGAAATTCCTTGTCGGGTAAGTTCCGACCCGCACGAAAGGCGTAACGACTTGAGCGCTGTCTCAAAGAGGGGCACGGCGAAATTGTGGTACCGGTGAAGACGCCGGTTACCTGCCGCTGGACGGAAAGACCCCGGCACCTTAACTGCATCCTAGCATTGGATTTT
>JAQTTS010000428.1 GCA_028710655.1 Dehalococcoidales bacterium | reverse complement strand
AGCTCCGACGCGCAAGCCCTGTCGCAAGACGCTCAGGCGCGCCAGGCGGTTGTCGAGATAGCCGCTGCACTTGCAGCTATGAATATTCCAACCGCCTTAGCTCTCCAAGAGCGCATTAAGCGGTTGCGATAGGGTCAAGAACCGGCTTCACGTGGTCGGAGCGACGAAAGGTTTTTCGCCGCCCCAATTTCAATGTCTGCAATTGGCGGATACCGGGTGGTAGTCCATCGAGATTTGGCGCCCAACCGTCAGTTGCACCGGGCCGCAACGGCGGCGCTGCGCTTGCCGTCGCGGCCCGGTGAACTGAGTCGTTCCTTTCAATCGGTAATTGTCAGTATTGATAAATGAATCTGGCTGCGTAGTTGTAGGTGCTATACGTAACAAAAAGGTGATTGAAAGTTAGGCATTGCTGGTTCATCATCTATCTGTATTTCCTATTGATTTTGAGGAAAGGAGATAGCGATGGACCAGACGGCCACAGGAAATTGCAGTATCCAATCAGAGCGAGAACCCTTGTCCGGCTACGGAAGTGATGGGGCAAGGTTTCTCTCCTCCCTTATCCCACCCGAGATATTCAGACGGAAGAGCGAGAAGATTGTTTATCCCGAAAGCACACCGGGGGCCAAAGCGCTTCAATGGTCATTGGACCGCCTTGGAGGCTGGGACTTGTTGGGCAAAGCGCATGTGGAAGAATATTTTCGAAGCATGTATCGGCGGAACTTCAGACCTAGGACTTACGCCAGCAACCTGGTAGCGATTTACACTTTTCTTACCGTGGTCAGAGATTCGGGGAAGACCTGTCTGGAAGAGATCACCAAGAATGACATTGAAGCGTTCATTGAGCACGAACAGGACCGGTGTTTGATGCTCTCGACTGTGCGGACGAAACTGCACTGTGTCAATGCTTTTTTAGGATATGCGATGGATGCAGGGCTTGTCAGAAGCGAGGTCCTGGCGAGGAGAATCCGCCTGAGGAAGCCGGAGACCCTACCCAAGGCCATGGATCCAGACGATGTGAATGAGCTGCTTTGTGCTATCGACTATCCGAGAGACCGTGCCATGATCCTGGTTCTTTTGCGGACGGGGATGAGAATCGGGGAGTTGCTTAACACCCGGATGCCGGACCTTCATCTCAGGGATCGGAGGATCGAGATTTACGAGGGTGAGAAAAACCGGCTCGGCAGAGTGGTCTATCTGAGTGACGATGCAATGGGTGCACTGCGGGCATGGCTCAAAATAAGGGACCCTCAAAAGATGCTTCTCTTCTACGCCGCTGGCAGAAGCAGCATGGCCTACACTACGGCCCGCCTTATTTTTGAGAAATACATCACTAAGGCGGGGCTGAGCCACAAGGGGTATTCCCTGCATGCCCTGCGGCATACCTTTGCCAGTGAGCTTCTCAATGCCGGCATGCGGATCGAGTGCCTCCAGCCTTTGATGGGACATAGTTCTTTGGATGTCACACGGCGCTATGCTCGGCTCACGGACAAGACACGGGAGGAAGAGTACTTCAGGGCCATGAAGATTATAGAAAGGGGAGAACGGAATGGCTGTCACCGACTCGATCATCCGCTACAGGCGCTTTCTGAAAAGAAGGAACGCCTCGCCGAATACCGTTAAGCATTATTTAAACGGCCTGAAGCAGTTTGTGCTTTGGCTGGATATCCCAATCGAAGAGACCACTCATAGAAAGATGTCTGAGTACGTGGATTATCTCATGGCAAGACGGTTGAGACCCAAGACCATCAATTGCTATTTAAACAGCGTCTGTCAATTTTACCATTACCTCTGTGAAGAGGAGGGAATGGGGATCGCAAATCCTGTGAAGAAGCCGAATATCATGAGACTCCCCCGATCCCTTCCCAGGCATCTGACCGAAGAACGAATCGAGGTCTTCTTCGGAAATCTCAAGGGGCATCGGGATCGAGCCATGTTTATGCTCATGCTCCGGTGCGGACTGCGGGTAGAAGAAGTGGCGCATCTTTTTCTCGGCAACATTGATGTGAAACGCAGGATGCTGTTTATCCAGGACGGCAAGGGGGCCAAGGATCGGATCGTCTATCTCAGCCACGATGCCCTTTGTGCTCTTCTGGAATATCTCCGCGTGAGACCAACAAGTAAAGCGAAGAAGGTCTTTTTGGTGGAGAAAGGGACTCTCACCGGTCAGCCCATCTCCATCCGCGGCATCCAGAAGCGGATGGAGCATTATGCCCGCAAAACAAAGCTGAAGATCTCCTGCCATCATCTTCGGCATACGATGGCCACACAGATGCTTAATGCCGATGCTGATCTCTCCACTATCCAAGATCTCCTGGGGCATAACTCCATCCGAACCACGCAGCGCTACTGCCGGGTATCCAACCTCAAGGTACAGAGGGATTACTATAAAGCAATGGAGGTGATCATGCAGCGAACGGCTGGCAACCCAGATAATCCTTGACGGGACGGAGAAAACATGGGAACTTAAACAAAACGCAACACTCTAATATCAATAGCGAATACAGAATATGTTACGTATAGGTAGGTGAAGTCGTCGCCTGAACAACTGTGATCTGCCAATCGCTACTCAAACTGACGTTGTCGTTCTATACGAAGGGATGCGGCCGCCTTCAGAACCGGCTTCCCTCGAAGCAGAACTTCCCGAACTGTTTCGGCGGGCGCACCGGGTAGTCGCCGTTGTAGCAGGCGAGGCAGAAGCTGTCCAGCGGCAATCCCGTGGCCTGGACCATTCCGTCGAGGGACAGGTA
>JAQTTS010000427.1 GCA_028710655.1 Dehalococcoidales bacterium | reverse complement strand
AGTCATACTCATTGGCCCTGATACCTTCCTCGATAGACTCCCGGCTGGTAAGATAGTCATACTCTTTGTGGAGGGTAGACCAGAAATCATGGCACAGGTCGCGGAACCAAAGGTCAAAATCGACTGGTAAATCCGGGGCTTTTTCCGTTCGGTAATCTGAAACGTGGAGAACAGTCCGGCCACTTCCCCCGCCGTAGTAGTTAGTTTCGAAATATAATTCGAGCAATCCGTTGGAGGCTTGCAGGGCATAGCCTTTGTTTCCGGTGGCCTGATATGCGAGCTTGTAGGGATTTTCCACTCTTATCTTTCCCCGGCCATGGAAATAAAGCTCCCGACGACGCCCCAGGTCGAAGCAAAGAGCGTCCGTATCGAAACAGATACCGTATTTTTCTTCCCAGGTATTCTGGATATCCTCGACGGTGCACTCCCACCAGCCATAATAGGTATTGAGGTCATACATTTGTTCGAGTGCTTTGTCCTTTGCATCCTCGCCCAGCTCGTCATACTTGATAGCCTTATATTCGAAAGTCTTTGTTACCAACTTTCACCCCCTCTCTTAAAATATCATTTGGTCAAAATAGCAGTCGCAGTCTTTTGGTGAGGTCGATGATTTATATTCGGTTATGGATGCCGAAAATATATCGCCGCCCGGGTCGGATATCTCCGACAGCTCATCGCTGTCCGTCTCGTCTTTATCGATGATGATGTAATCCAAGGGTTCATCGGTAATGACGTCCTGGACGAGCCCGCCCTCGACTATGATAATGGCTCTCAAACTTTCACCCCCTTTTATGCGTATTTTCTCGGTCGGAGCACAAGCACCTTGGTAAAGATAGTCTTAACCCATGCTCCATCGGCTATTGCCAGCTCCTGATGATAGTGTTTCGGCTTTACGAAGGCCGGCTTGCGGACTCCGTTCTTGGTTCGCATAACCCTGTCGATAGTCTGGACTTCGAGCCTGCCATTCGCTTTGAGCAGACATTCCTCTGTCGGCAAGAGATTTATCAGGCTACGAAGCTGTTTTGCCCCGACTATAACCTTGTCGAGTTCAACGGCATCACCCTTCTTGAGGATATCGAGAAGCAGCTGGCGCTGGATAATCCAGCCCCCCTTGCGCCTTGCCCCGAATGGCCTCTGGACTATTCTTTTTATTTTCAACATTACCCCCTTGCTTGATTTACAAAAACCTGTTTCCCATCGGAAGCATCGATATAAGTTTCCTTCCCGTTGCTGTCGGTTACCGAGAATATAGTGGCAGTTGAGTTCTTATCCCTCTGAATACCAAGGGCTTCTGCTGCGGCCTCTTGTGGGCTTTCGGCAGAAAGGTCGATTTCCCATTTAATGCTATATTCCAATTCTCCCCCCTTACTTAAATCTCTCGTCCAGAGCTTTCACCAGCTCCGGCGGTAATAACCGGCGTGGGTTTTCCTCGTCCTCGTCCGGATATCCGCTGAATTCCCATGTCTGGCCATCCTTTGCAACCTCGCATATCATGTAGTTATGGATGCCACTGCAACAGGCACACTCATACCCTTGGGTTTTCAGGAAGGACACCACGTCATCGGTGAAAACAAGGCCATCGCCGTCATTGAAGCCGAACTTATCAAATGCTTCCACCCACTCCCAAGATATTGTTACTTTAGGCACTCATTTCCCCCTTATTCCTGTATTTCGAAGCCTAATTCGGCCAGTGTTTTGGTCATGCCCTCGACAGTAGAATTGTCGATGCAGACGGTGAGGCATGGCCAGTTATTGGGGATATATTCCACCGAGAGGAGCTGGTTATCCCCGATTTGCCATGCGTAGTGGAAATCATCATCCCTGGTTGCCTTGATATCGGCGTGCTTACTCTCCAGAAACTGGTTCGCTAACTTTGGCACAATTCACCCCCTTCATTTCGTAGACCCCGATAAAATCGAGCAGTTCTTTTACGCTCGTTATCTGCCGGCAGACTTCGGCCTCTACTATCCGGTAATCTCCGCTTATTTCGAACGCATTATCCTCATTGAGGAATTCGGTATAGGGCTTTGACTGCTCATGCCCGTCATAGGAATAATTGTCTATCACGTAATGCCATGCTTTGGCGAGAGCCTCGTCCTCACTCTCCGCCCTGATAAGAAACTCGCATCCGTATTCGTTCTCACCATCATGGATGGTTTCCCGACATGCCCACAGGTTCACAAACCCCTGAGCCTGCATGAGAGCCTGCTCTGCCGAGCACTCGGTTCTATCGGCCAGATGCCAGAGCCAGAATATGGTTTGCTCCGGCAGCTTCTGAAGCCGTTTTGCCGCCTGCTGGCTGATAAAAGTCTCCGGCAGATAGATAGGATGCCTCTTGAGAATTTTATCGACATATTCTTTTTTTCTGTCCCCTGATGCGGTCATACTTCCCCCTTTTTATCCCTGATATATTAAACTCTCGATTGTGCTGGGCTTGTCGCAGAGGCCATGATAGGGTATTTCGTAGCTATCGTCCTCGATATCCTCATGAGGCACGCTGGCATAATAGTCATATTCCCCTATCGTGTAACCGGAAAAAGTTTCCTCGTTCCCGTCCTCTTTTGCTCGAAGCCACCCCTTGAGCAGCTCGTCCCCGTTGGACTCGAACCAGTCCCTGAAGGATTGCTTTTTCTCTATAATCCCCCCTCTTATTTCTTGAGAAATACTTTATTCAGTTGCCAACCCGACCTCGAAATCTTCTTCGTAGAATTCCTCGGCGGTTAGCACTTCGCCCTGTGCCTTGATGA
>JAQTTS010000426.1 GCA_028710655.1 Dehalococcoidales bacterium | reverse complement strand
CTTTATACCCATGCCGTTGTTATACTAAATTTGACCCTCCCTTGTAAATCCCTACATCTTACACCTCGTTTCAACCACTTTCATCCCGCCAGCAAGCTGACGGGTATTCAGTGGGTATTTTTATAAATGCCCGAGGCGACTACGCGGGTTGGTCTAATCCTTCGAGGGGCTTGTTCGTGGGCAACATCGGCGGATCGATGGATTTGTGTGCCGGTGCCAAGAAGCTGTTCATTGCGATGGAACACACAACCAGGGAAGGCGAATATAAGATTGTCAATGAGCTTTCCTATCCGGCTACAGCCATGGGTAAAGTGAATATGTTGTTCACTGACCTCGCAGTCATGGAGATTACCACAAAAGGATTGGTTCTTAAAGAGGTCTTCCCCGGCCTCACACCGGAAGATATCCAGTCGGTAACTGAGCCGAAGTTGATCGTTGATCCGGAACTTAAAGAGATGGATTTATAACCAGCTTTTTCAGGCAGATATAAAGGGGGAAGCTTCAAGGGTTTGTCTTTTGATTTACGCAATCCAGCATTACGATAAAGCTTCTATGAAATCTTAAACTCTTTAAACCGGTAGCCTAGCCCACGCTCACTGAGGATATACTGGGGATTCTTGGGATCTTTCTCTATCTTTTGCCTTAGGTAAGTAATATAGAGACGCACGTATTGGTCTTCATCTTTATATTCCGGTCCCCAGACGCGTGACAGCAACATTTCATGGGTAAGCAATTTGCCGGCATTGCTTACCAGCTGGTAGAGGAGACGGTGCTCGGTCGGCCGCAATTGCACGTCCTGTCCGTGAACGATAGCCTTCCTCTTGTCGAAGTTGATGCGCAGATTATCATCGACCACAATCTCGGAGTCTGAAGACAGACTTTTGGCCTCTGTTCTTCTAAATACAGCCCTTATCCTTGATACTAACTCTCTCGGACTGAAAGGCTTGGTCATATAATCATCGGCGCCGAGATCCAGCCCGTGAACCCGGTCCAACTCCTGTCCTTTAACACTGAGGAAAATAACCGGTACAGGAGACAGCTCCCGGATTTTCTTCAGCGTTTCAAAACCGTCCATATCGGGCATCATAACATCAAGGATAACCAGGTCAGGCAGATCCCTAGTGACTTTCTGTAAAGCTTCGTAGCCATCGCGAGCACTGATAACCTGGAAACCTTCCAGTTGCAGGTTCATGGTGATGAATTCGACCATCTTCGATTCATCATCCACAACCAGGATTTTCTTCTCTATAGCCATATACGCCTCTAATGCTTAATTATTTTGCTCTAAGGGCAGTGTAAAAGAGAACTTCGATCCTTTACCCGTTTCGCTATCAACCGAAATACTTCCCCCATGAGCTTCGATAATCGATTTACAGATATAGAGCCCCAGCCCGACACCTTTGACCCGTCGCACCAGGCTTCTATCAGTCCGCTGAAAACGCTCGAAAATGTGTTTAATATCCTCTCCGGAGATTCCTATACCTTCATCGGTAACAGTAACGCTAACATCTTTCTCCGCGCTTTTCCCCAACACGGTTATTCTACCACCACCCGGTGAATACTTTATAGCATTCTCGACAAGGTTCGTCAGCACCTCCTCAAGCAACGCCGGGTCCGCCATAACCGGGGGAAAGTCAGGCTCAAATTCAACCTGAAAGCTGTGACTGTTTGTTAATACCTGCAAGCGTCGCACCAGTTTACCAGCGAGAGAGGGCAACTGAACCGGTTCTTTGCTAAGTGCGGACATTCCGGTAGCAATGCGTGAGGCCAGGAGCAGCTTGTTCGTGAGATTGCTAAGACGGTCGCTTTCGCCCTCAATTACCTGAAGGCTCTTGCGCAGACTCGCCTGATCCCAAGGACCATCACTCCGGGCCAATGTGTTGGCGTACCCCTTGATAATAGATAGCGGGGTCTGGAGCTCATGGCCCAGCATGGAAAGAAATGTTTCCCTGAGATTCTCCATTTCTTTTATCCGGGATATATCCCGGACGTTGGCCACCGCGTTTAGCGGTCGCCCTTCGGGGGTATGGACTACGGAATAAATCATGGCAACTTCGATATTTTTCCCCTCTTTTGTCCGGATTGTTCCTTCTAACTCGCAGGTCGAACCGCTTTGTTTCTTTTCCATGAGAATCGGGCAACGCACATTACAGATACTTTTTCCTTCCCGGTCCCGCAGGTCCAATATCCGGTAACACTCTTTCCCCAGGACATCTTGTCGGGAATATCCGGTGAGCCTCTCCATGGACAGGTTGAAACCGGCGATATGACGCTGGGCGTCGATGTTAAATATCCCCTCGGCGCTGGTCTCCAGAACCGACTCCACACGCTGCTTCTCCACGGCCAGAAGATGCGCCAGTCTGGCGTTCTGAACAGCGATAGCAGCCTGCTCAGCGAAGGCCGTAAGCATAGACTGATTCCTTCTGGAAAAAGCACTTGCTTCCAGAGGACGAAGAATATAGATAAGCCCGATTATTTTTTCGGCGATTTGAAGTGGCAGAGCGACTATAGGATTTTGCCTGGCCCCATGTTCCGATAAAGGTAGCGCCGCATCAGGTCTAAGATCGGAAAGCAAATTGTAACTATTCTTGCTCAGGGTGAGGTCAGGGATAGCTTCGTCAAGGAGCGGCCGGAGTTGAGCCAATGCCTTGCTATCCAGACCATAGGAAGCTCCGATGATATAACGCCGCTCCGCCTCGCTCCACACCGCTACCACCCCGGCGCTTCCTTTGAGCGCCTTCACGGCGT
>JAQTTS010000425.1 GCA_028710655.1 Dehalococcoidales bacterium | reverse complement strand
TAATACTCAAGCCGGGCTGAGACCCGCAGAGAGGCATCTTCGAATAACGCGTAACGACGTCGTTTTATTGCAGGCTTAAGTTTAGTAGCCCCAGTACCAGAGAACGGCGCTCAGGCAGACCAGCCCCACCCCGACGGCCAGGCTCACCCGTCCGCCCACTTTAAGGGAGATAAAAGCGAGCAGGGAACTGCGCTCGAGGTATCTGCGCACGTCCGGGCGCGTGGACAGGAAAGAGAAGTAGCTTTCTTCATCGCGGCTGGCTTTGACCAGGAGGTAGATACCGAGGCCGACGAATCCTATCCCCAGCAGCAGGACCGGCATGTACCATTGCATCCCGTTTATCCCGGGCATTTTAAACCCACCTCTTTCGGGGGCTAGTTGTCTGACCGGGCCGACAGAATCAGCCCGGTATTACTATACGACACCGCCGCCTGTTTTTCAACAAGCGGGTACTCAGGTAAAAATACGGGCTTTGTTTGGCAGGTAGTGTCCCGTCAAGTGGTGTAAATTAACCACCGGTGGTCTCTCCGATATTTACGCTGTTAACGTTATCAACCGAGGATTCTCTTTCTGTTCGGTAAGCGGCTTGCAGACCAGTTTCAAACAAAATCCAACATAATATGGAAGAAAATTATTTGACTAAATACAAAAGGTCGAGCAAGACTCGACCTTTGTACGCTAACCCTTACGGGCTATCCACCTTCGGTACGGTAGAATGCCAATACGTGGTGTAAATTAGGTGCTTGAAAGAAAGGGCCATTGTGTGGTCTCTTAAAAGAAATCGTCAAATAACTTTTAGGAGGAACCAGCACAATGGTCAAGAATAGAATGCCACTTTTGGAGGAATTACGCAAGGCGGGAGAAGAAAAGGATCTGGATTTTCTCCGGCAGGGTGTAAAGGTACTGACCGAGGCAATCATGGAATTGGAGATTAGCGAGAAGATCGGTGCGGGGCCGTACGAACACACCGCCGAGCGCACCACTTATCGTAACGGGTACCGGCAAAGAGAGTGGGATACCCGTTGCGGGACGATACCACTCTCAATTCCCCGTATCCGAAACGGCAGCTACTTTCCCAGCCTCCTTGAACCACGCCGCCGGGCGGAGCAAGCCCTGTTGTCGGTTGTCCAGGAAGCTTACGTCATCGGGGTGAGCACGAGGAAGGTAGACAACCTGGTACGCTCACTTGGCATGGAAGGCATCAGCAAGAGCGAAGTATCCCGTATCTGTAAGGGACTCGATGATGAAGTGAGGCTTTGGCGTAACAATCCGCTTATCATTCGTTATCCCTATCTCTGGCTTGACGCAACCTATGTCAAAATCAGAGAAGCTGGACGGGTAGTGAGCCAGGCGGTAATCATCGCTTACGGGGTGACGGAAAATGGGGAACGGGAGATAATCGGACTGGAAGTCGGGCCGGGTGAGGACGGGGCTTTCTGGACAGAGTTTCTGCGGAGTCTTGTGTCACGCGGCCTGACGGGGGTGATGCTGGTAATAAGCGATGCCCATCGCGGTCTGCGGGAGGCTATTGGTACCGTGCTTATCGGAGCTTCCTGGCAGCGGTGCCGGGTGCACTTCATGCGGAATGTCCTCGCTAAAGTGCCCAGGGGCTCTCAGGCGGAAGTCTCGGCGGCGATCCGGACTATCTTTACCCAGCCGGATCGGGCAAACGCCGATATGCAGTTAGGACGTGTCGCCGATAGTCTGAGGTCCCGTTTTAGCAGTGTATCGACCCTGCTGGAAGAGGCTGAGGAGGACATCCTGGCTTACTTGGCTTTCCCGGCTGAACACTGGCGGCAGATTTCTTCGAACAATCCGCTGGAGCGGCTGAACAAAGAGGTCAAGCGACGAAGTAATGTCGTGGGTATCTTCCCCAACCGGGAAGCAACGATAAGATTGGTTGGCGCTATCCTCATGGAACAGCAGGACGAATGGCTAACCAAAAGGCGATACTTCTCGATGGAGTCAATGCAAAAGCTGCTTGCCGAACAGAAAGAGAACCCTCGGTTGATAACGTTAACAGTATAAATATCTGAGAGACCACCGGTGGTTAATTTACACCACTTGACGGGACACTACCCGGTGAAATTTACGCGTCGACGCTGGTGAGTCCCTTGCGTACCGCGTATTTGATAAGCTCGGTGCGATTGTGAATATCCAGTTTTTCCATGATCCTGGTCCGGTGTCCCATAACCGTTTTTAAACTGATAAATAGCAGCCCGCTGATTTCGCGGCAGGTCTTGCCGTCGGCCAGCAGTTTCAGCACTTCTCTTTCCCTGGAAGTCAGACTATCGAAGGGGCTGGAACCGGCCTGCAGCCGGTAGTCTTCCACGACGGCGGTCGCGATGCTGGGATGGAGGAAAGAGTCCCCCCGGTAAACGGCGCGGATCCCGAAAATGAGCTCCGAGCTGACCGCACCCTTCGGAACGTAGCCGTCAGCCCCGGCTTTTACCGCCGGGAGAATATACTCGCGGTTCTGATGCTGCGTGAGAATAATCACCCTGGTATTTTTACTCCTTTTTTTGAGCTGACGGGTGGCTTCAAGCCCGTCCATTTCCGGCATCGCGATGTCCATCACGACCACGTGAGGTTCCGTCTCCCGGCATTTGCGGATTACTTCGTTTCCGTTGGCGGCCTCCCCGACGATTTCGATGTCGTCACAGGTCCGGAGAAGGGCGCAGACCCCCTCCCGCATGATGGCGTGGTCATCCGCAACAAGGACTCTAATTTTTTCCATTGACTTGCCGCAAG
>JAQTTS010000424.1 GCA_028710655.1 Dehalococcoidales bacterium | reverse complement strand
CAGTCTGCAACTCGACTGCATGAAGTCGGAATCGCTAGTAATCGCGGATCAGAATGCCGCGGTGAATACGTTCCCGGGCCTTGTACACACCGCCCGTCACACCATGGGAGTGGGTTGCAAAAGAAGTAGGTAGTTTAACCTTCGGGAGGGCGCTTACCACTTTGTGATTCATGACTGGGGTGAAGTCGTAACAAGGTAGCCCTAGGGGAACCTGGGGCTGGATCACCTCCTTACAAAGACGGAAGCGCGTCATGCGTACCCACAACAAATTATTTCGATTGAAAGACGCACCTGGGTCTGTAGCTCAGTTGGTTAGAGCGCACCCCTGATAAGGGTGAGGTCGGAGGTTCAACTCCTCCCAGACCCACCAACGCACGAAAAGCAAAGCGATTGCGAAGTGATTGCGAAGCCTATCTAATGGGGCCATAGCTCAGCTGGGAGAGCGCCTGCCTTGCACGCAGGAGGTCAGGAGTTCGATCCTCCTTGGCTCCACCAACCAAGTGCGTCGGAAGATGACAATTCTATATTGTTTTAAAAGCGGGGGTGCGGGCGTAGCCGGCATGAAAGCGAAAGAAGACGGTATAGAATTGGCGTCAAGCCAATAAGCTCTTTAACAATTTGGAAATCTGTAAAGAAAAGCACGCTCAGCAATGAGAGTGGTTTTTAAACGAGTTGTCGGCTGTCGAAAGACGGACGGCAAGGCGAACTCAAGCAAAAATCAGCGAACATGTCAGCAGACAGATAATCTGAAGCGGAGGTCGAAAGCGGTGTGAAGCGAAAGCGGCGCGCGGTGGAGGGCAGACGTATTCGGGTTATATGGTCAAGTGAATAAGCGCATACGGTGAATGCCTAGGCAGTAAGAGGCGATGAAGGACGTTGTAGCATGCGAAAAGCTTTGGGGAGCTTGCAAACAAGCATTGATCCAGAGATGTCCGAATGGGGAAACCCGGCGAGGAAAACCTCGTCATCCTGCAGTGAATAGATAGCTGCTGGAAGCGAACCCGGAGAACTGAAACATCTAAGTACCCGGAGGAAAAGAAATCAACCGAGATTCCCTAAGTAGTGGCGAGCGAACGGGGAGTAGCCCTTAAGCAGGTAAGAAGTTAGTGGAACGGTCTGGAAAGTCCGGCGGCACAGGGTGATAGCCCCGTACACGAAAACTGCTCATCTGTGAAAACGAGTAGGTCGGAGCACGTGAAACTTTGACTGAACATGGGGGGACCATCCTCCAAGGCTAAATACTCCTTACTGACCGATAGTGAACTAGTACCGTGAGGGAAAGGCGAAAAGAACCCCGGAGAGGGGAGTGAAATAGAACCTGAAACCGTATGCGTACAAGCAGTGGGAGCCTCCAAGTGGGGTGACTGCGTACCTTTTGTATAATGGGTCAGCGACTTACATTTTGTGGCAAGCTTAACTGAATAAGGGAGGCGTAGCGAAAGCGAGTCTTAATAGGGCGTTTAGTCGCAAGGTGTAGACCCGAAACCGGGCGATCTATCCATGGCCAGGCTGAAGGTCAGGTAATACTGACTGGAGGGCCGAACCCACGTCTGTTGAAAAAGACGGGGATGAGCTGTGGATCGGAGTGAAAGGCTAATCAAGCTCGGAGATAGCTGGTTCTCCTCGAAAGCTATTTAGGTAGCGCCTCGTGTATCGCTCCTGGGGGTAGAGCACTGTTTCGGCTAGGGGGTCATCCCGACTTACCAACCCGATGCAAACTCCGAATACCAGGAAGTGCCAGCACGGGAGACACACGGCGGGTGATAAGGTCCGTCGTGAAAAGGGAAACAGCCCAGACCGTCAGCTAAGGTCCCCAAATCTATGCTCAGTGGGAAACGATGTGGAAAGGCCCAGACAGCCAGGAGGTTGGCTTAGAAGCAGCCATCCTTTAAAGAAAGCGTAATAGCTCACTGGTCGAGTCGGTCTGCGCGGAAGATTTACCGGGGCTAAGCATAGTACCGAAGCTACGGATTTACACGTAAGTGTGAGTGGTAGAGGAGCGTTCCGTACGCCTGCGAAGGTCAATTGAGAAGTTGGCTGGAGGTATCGGAAGTGCGAATGCTGACATAAGTAACGATAAAAAGGGTGAAAAACCCTTTCGCCGAAAACCCAAGGTTTCCTGCGCAACGTTAATCGACGCAGGGTTAGTCGGCTCCTAAGGCGAGGCCGAAAGGCGTAGTCGATGGAAAACAGGTTAATATTCCTGTACCAGTGTTAACTGCGATGGGGTGACGGAGAAGGCTATATCAGCTGTCGGTTGGAAGTGGCAGTTTAAGCAGGTAGGCATTGAGTCCAGGCAAATCCGGATTCATTTATGCCGAGACGTGATGACGAGTGTTTCGAGAGAAACGCGAAGTGATAGATGCCCTGCTTCCAGGAAAAACCTCTAAGCTTCAGGTTAACAGTGGCCGTACCCTAAACCGACACAGGTGGGTAGGATGAAAATTCTAAGGCGCTTGAGAGAACCCGGGTGAAGGAACTAGGCAAAATGATACCGTAACTTCGGGAGAAGGTATGCCCTCGGTAGGTGAAGTCCCTTGCGGGCGGAGCTGAAGGGGGTTGCAAAAAATCGGTGGCTGCGACTGTTTAGCAAAAACATAGCACTCTGCAAACACGAAAGTGGACGTATAGGGTGTGACGCCTGCCCGGTGCTGGAAGGTTAATTGATGGGGTTATCTTCGGAGAAGCTCTTGATCGAAGCCCCAGTAAACGGCGGCCGTAACTATAACGGTCCTAAGGTAGCGAAATTCCT
>JAQTTS010000423.1 GCA_028710655.1 Dehalococcoidales bacterium | reverse complement strand
AGCTGACATGTGGTTCAAGCTCATCTACCGGTTCCGTCATATCCAATCTCCTCCTGAAACGACAATAAGAACAATAATGGCTGGTTGTCAGCCTATCATATCATTTACAAAATGTAAGGTTTCTTATTTCTGATCCATCACACGCTTCCCCTGGACAAATAGCAGGGCCGCTATAGCCCCCAGTATTATGGTTGTGATTAAAGCTGGCCTTCCCAGCTCTATGTAGCCAGCCAAGTAAAAAAAGATTGTGCCCGCTAACCCTATAAAAGCAACATACCCCACTACCAAAGCCCCTAGCATCAACCCCAGCCCACCGATCATACGGCTCGCCATCTTCCTACCCCGCTCTCTGCGCAACACAAGATTGCTTACGCCATAGTATATTGCGGCTGTCGCCAAAGAGCGTAAAAAGTATCTCATACCTTTAGTCTACCAAATATTTTTCTGGGCACAGTGGTATTTAAGCGGAAGAACTTAAAGCCTATCTTCAGTCGTGGTATCTCCTACGGCTTTTCCTCATCATCATACCGGCCAAAAAACCGACTACAGCGCTTAAGCCGACCGCCATCCAGGGATTCTTATGGACTTCTTGGTCTATACGCCGCCCCGTCTCTTGCGCGCGATGACGTGCATCTTCCATCCGATGTCGCGCCATTTCCTTCATTTTTTCTGCCCGTCTTCGAGCCTCTTCACCGCTCTCACGAGCCACCTGGCCCACATCGTCAGCTATCCTACGCATATCATCACGCATTCTTTCTTTTGATGGTCTTTCTTCTTCAGGCATACCTTTAGTCTATTTCATAATTAGACGAACCAGGCGAATACGGCTGGGGCATCTTCTCCTCCATCCGTCGCTGCATCGTTTTTGTTAAGACAATAACAGCTTCAGGCTTTACTGTCTTCTTAACCTGAACCGGCTGTTGTACTACTTTTTTTGGTTCTGCTGATTGTTTATTTTTCTCTGTGTATATATTGTGTTCAAACTTATAGCACATATAATATCCCTCCTTTTATATATTATGAACTCGCTTTCAAAGGTACGAACCGCCCCGATAATCGCAAGGTTTTTGACATCAGCAATTTATATACAAAAAAACCGCCAGAAAGCTGCTAAGTTAAACTGGCAGTCAAACCAAGCGATAAGCGTCCTTTTCGGCGTGAGCCAAAAAGGAGAGGAGAGAGACTTTGGCTTAATTAAAATTAAACCAAAGCAACGCCCATCAACCTGATCTATTTCCAGATAACTTAACAGCCCTCTGACGGCTGCTTCTTACCCCCACCTGTGGCGGCTAAGAACATATAGCCCTTAACACCGCCACGGGTGGGAGGGGAGGACATGCAACCGCAACATCCAAATCCTCCCGTAAAGAACATTGCTGAACTTTATAAAAGCCCAGCTTCTCGTCGTAATCTCCTCTCCTTAAGAAGGAGAGGTGGGGGTGGGGTAGCAACTACCTCCCCGCTCTGGCCGCCTTGCGCTCGGCCTTGCTTGGCTTCCTAAGTTTGCCATCGCCACTGGCTCCGGCATCACCCTTCGAAGCCTTACGGCCGCCGCGGCTGCCCTTGGTGGTGGCATGAACACTGCCAGCTCGCGCTAGGCAGTTATCCAAATCAACAAGAGCGCCAAGGCTCTGGAGCTTTCGAGCGTGTGCATTAACTGCCCCGAAGTTCCCAGAACCAATCGCAGCCTCCAACGTCTTGCTGAGCTGCGAAATTTCAGAGGCATTACGCTTACGCGCCTCGTGACGCGCCTTCTCTGCCCTCTCTTCAAGGTCGTAGAACGTATCCCACGGATCTTCAAACTCCGGATCCGTAGCACGGAGATTACGGAACGACTCCGCCAGCCGCGGATCAGAGAAGTACGTCTTGTACCTCTCCCGACCGCACTTCACAGCAGCCAAGGCTGCCAAGAAATCTCCGTCAACCAGCCCTGCCGCAACAGCAGCGGCGGTGTCCTCGGCCATCTGTTGCAGCGCAGCACGGACATTATCAACGTTGACGGCGTCCAGCACCTGCTGCACCTCTCGGTACTTACCGGCGACAGCCTGCCGGACCTTCTCCGGCAAGCTCGAGCTACTCATCCGCTTCAGTGCGGCGATCATCTTGAGATGCTCACCGCTGGCGATGGCCTCATCAGCCATCTCCAAGAGATCACGGATGATTCCGGGAATCTCCTTCTCGCGGCGGGCTCTGATGCGCTGCTTCGCGCAACGCACATCGCCAACAAGCGCATAGCTGATCGCCCGCCCACGACCGGAGAGATGGCCACTCCTTTGCGTGGCCATCTCTGCCTGGTGAAGCTTCTCCAGTCCATCGAGGTCGCCGGCCGCTTCGAGGTTGTCCACCTCCTTCTTCCGCTCCCGGTACTCAGGATCGCTCTCGCGATCCCAAGTTTTCCAGTACGGCTGCTTCTCCTCCGTGGCCGGCTTCTCGGTCTCCACGACCTCTGCCGGTTCGGAGACCACCTCCGGCTGTTCAGCGACGACCGTCTCCGGTTCAGGAGACGGAATCACCTCCGTGGCCGGCTCGGCGACTTCAACCAGCTCCGTTTCCGGAACCGAGGTCGCTTCCGCGAGCGGCTCGGCAACATCCACAGGGGACGCCTCCGAACCGCAGACGGGTTCGTAACCGTACGGCCAAACCATGACAGTGTGAGCCTTCTCAGAAGCCGGAACGAAGACCGACGAGAAACCGATAGTTTCGCAAGCCATGATTTTTCTCCTTCTTACTGGAGGTTACTCCTTACCCGGCATGGCAACC
>JAQTTS010000422.1 GCA_028710655.1 Dehalococcoidales bacterium | reverse complement strand
GCTATCATCAGCCGGGCTAAGGATTTGAATCTGTAAAAATATTTGATTACCGCGCGCTAATGTGCTATATTCCTGTCTGTAGTAAGCTGTTCTTGAAAGAAGGGGAATTAGAGAAATAATTAAAAAACTTCGCGTCAATGAGAGAATCATAGCCAGAGAAGTTCGTCTTGTGGGGGAGAAGGGAGAGCAGCTAGGCATAATGCCCTTGCAGCAGGCACGAGAGGTAGCAGAACGGCAGAACCTCGACTTGGTAGAGGTAGCACCTACCTCAGCACCTCCGGTATGTCGCCTGCTTGACTACGGAAAATACAAGTACGAGCAAGGCAAAAAGGAGCGCGAGGCCAAAAAGAGCCAGCGAGTGTCACTCCTCAGAGAGATCCGCTTCCGGCCTAGAATCGATAATCATGATTTTGAGTCTAAGGCGAGGTCGGTAAAGAAGCTACTGGAAGAAGGCGACAAGGTAAAAATTACGGTTATGTTCAGGGGACGTGAAATAGTACACCCTGAAACTGGCGTGAAGCTGCTACAGCGGATGTCGGAATTATTGAAAGATATGGCTTCTATTGAAAAACAACCACTACTGTATGGCAAGAGAATGATTATGATATTAGCACCGCTAACGATGCCAAAAAGCAGAATAAAGGAAGGTGTGAAGCAAGCGTAGGATGCCGAAGATTAAAACACACAAGGGAGCTCAGCGCCGCTTCCATATTACCGGTAGCGGCAAACTGATGCGGGTTAAGATCGGTAAGAGTCACTTCCGTCGTCGCAAGACAAGGCAGGCGAAAGGACTTTACGATGAAACGATACCGGTAAACAAGAGCGACAGAACCCGTATAAAAAGACTGTTACCCTACGGGGTTTGACTTAACAGGAGGATATTTTGTCACGAGTCAAGCGAGGTGTGACCACCGGTCACCGACATAAGAAAGTATTAACATTAACTAAAGGTCATAGGGCAACCAAGCACTCTCTTTACCGTCGTGCTCATGAGTCTATGCTTAAGTCATTGAGCTATGCTTATGTCCACCGTCGCGATCGCAAGGGTGATATGAGGCGTTTGTGGATTTTAAGGGTTAACGCCGCCAGCAGAAACCAAGGCATTACCTACTCTCAGCTTATGAATGGCTTAAACAAGGCGGGAGTAGCTGTTAACCGCAAGATGTTAGCCGACATGGCAATAAGAGACCCTGAATCCTTTGGCAACTTAGTAACCATAGCCAAAGCACAGATCCAGTAATAAAAGACAAGACTGTTGAGAAAGATGAAGTGCGGCGTTGCTATCTATTGCTAGCCGCATTTTCTGTTAGTATCGGGTAGGTTAATTCGCCAGCAGGATGGGAAAACGGGGAGTATGATAAGCCGGCTTGAACAGCTAAAACTAGGCGCACTGAAGGAGCTGGACTTGATTACCGATGCCAAGGAGATGGAGCTCTGGCGAGTTAATTTCCTGGGTAAGAAGAGTGAGCTAACCGGGATTCTGCGTAGTATATCATCACTAGCTGTCGCAGAGAGAAAATCGGTTGGCGCTGCGGCTAACCGTATCAGGACGGAGCTGGAGAACAGACTAACCCGGAAAAAGTGCGCCCTGAGAGAAATACAACTGGCAGCGGTAAAAAGAGAAGAAGAGGATATCGATGTTACCCTGCCCGGACGCCCTCTGCCGACGGGGCGACTACACCCCATCACCAAGACAATCAATGAGGTCTGCGAGATATTTAACTCCATGGGTTTCCAGGTAACGTCAGGGCCGGACGTAGAATGGAACTACTACAACTTCGAGGCATTGAATATCCATGACGACCACCCGGCCCGTGATGTAATGTCAACCTCTTGGGTCGATATCGAAGCAGACAAGAACAGAGGTCCGATACTGCTGCGTACTCACACTACCTCGGTAACCGCCAGGGTAATCGAGTCCCAAAAACCCCCGATAAGAGTGGTTGAACCGGGTAGGGTCTACCGCTATGAGGCTACCGACGCTACCCACACTCCGATGTTCCATCAGATAGATGGCCTGGCTATTGACAAAGGCATTACCATGGCAGACCTGAAAGGTACGCTGTACGAATTTGCCCGCCGCTTTTTCGGAGAAGGAAGAGGAGTACGCTTTCGCTGCGATTATTTCCCCTTCGTCGAACCGGGAGTTGAGATAGCTATCGAATGTCTGGTCTGCAACGGCCGGGGATGCCGACTTTGTGGAAATACCGGCTGGATAGAAATACTGGGCGCCGGAATGGTACACCCCAGGGTACTCGAGCGCGGGAATATCGATCCGGAGACGTATTCCGGTTTTGCCTTCGGGATGGGCATTGACCGTCTACCCATGCTGCGTTACGGGATAGACGACATCAGGCTATTTTATAGCAACGACCTCAGGTTCTTATCCCAGTTTTAGTCATCGGGTAATAGCAGAATAGTCTTATCAGGGCTAAAAAAATGAAAATATCGCTCAAGTGGCTTCGAGAATATGTCGACATTGCCCTCTCACCACGCGAACTAGCCAATCGGCTGACGATGGCTGGTACCGAGACCGAAGGCATACAATGTATCGGTGAAAACTGGACAGGTATCACTATCGGTGAGATAACTGATATTAATCCTCATCCCAATGCCGACCGCCTAAAGCTGGTCACCATAAATTTGGGCAGCGAGCAGACGACGGTCGTCTGCGGAGCACCGAATATCAGCATCGGGAGCAAGGTAGCCTTTGCTCCGGTCGGTGCCCAGCTTATCGACGGCCATAGCGGAGAACCATTC
>JAQTTS010000421.1 GCA_028710655.1 Dehalococcoidales bacterium | reverse complement strand
AGGAGGGTATTCATGTCAGCCATTAGATACGCTCCCCCCTCAGTTTCTTTTCAAAGTTCCGCTCTATATTCGGCATGACCTCACTTCTATGAGCCGCCCAAAAGGTGTCTATGATGTCACGGGCAGGGTTTTTGAAGGTCTTTGTCTTCAGGAAAAAGGCTTTTGCGGGCCATTCCGCCAGCTTCTTCTTCCCCCGGAGAATCGTTCCTATCTTGGCGAGGTATTTTCTCATCTCGTCGGTGACAGGATAGTTATGTTCCTCCTGCCGGCGCTTCATGATCCCTACCCACGTATTCGAGGTCTTGCCATGAATTGCGCCGAATTCAAACCGAAGTTTCCCTTCCTTCGTCACCTTGTACCTGATCGCGTGAAAGAGGTTCGAAAGCGGTCTCGCTGCGGTCGGCTTCAGCCTTCCCCCAGGGTACCGCTTGGATATTTCCCGTAAGCCCTTCAGTTTTTGTTTGCCTGGTTCGCCAGCCTTTATCTCAGCCTGCAAAACCCTCATCTGCCGGTAGCCCTCGATCTTCACGGCATCCTGGCCGGCTTTAATTCTTGCGGCGTCTGCCCGCTTGAAATCTTTTATGAAGGATGCGAAATTGGTTCTGACCCCTGCCATTATCTCAGCCTCGGCCTCACGGCCTTCTCAAGCTCAATCGTGCGGGTGTAGGCATCGGCTTTGATCTCCCGCTTTGTCCTCCAAGTATCGGAGCCTATGGTTACGCTCGTTTTGACCGCAAAGGTAGCCACATCGCTTCGCTTGACTGTGATCGTGCAAACTTCCCTTGCTGAGTCAGCGTCCACGTCGAGATTGGGACCGTATTTCACAATGGCCTCGATAGACGATGTGCTGTAGGTGATGGCTTCTGCCATCTCGTCCGTATTGAAAAACACATCGTCAAGGTCAGAAGTGATGTCTTCCTTGAAAGTGGTCATTCACTCCCCAAGCATGATAATGATCCGGCCCTTAGTGGCGTTTCCTGCGGCTGCAATCGTCAGCGTCAATTCTGAGTCAATGCGCCACTGTCCCGATCCTTCAAGGATGATATCGGATTCGGTGCCGGACCTATCCCCCCCTTGAGCGCCAAGAATGTCCTGGCCGTAGGCATCGGTAATTGTCACATCGTAGAGGTTTGTTGGGAGATCAGTCGCCAAATCTCCCCCATTTCCAGGGATAAATTGCGCCGATTGAAATTTTCCTCTAATGGCAGTCAAGGCAGGTTCGTAGTCCTTCTTGCTGGCCGTGAACGTTGCCGCGATATCGCCAGAGACGGCGCCGCCATCGGTCGAGGTCCAATCAATCGTGATCCTACAGGGGAAAGTCTTGTTCCCCATCGTCATGTACTGCGGGTTGTCTATGGCTACCGTCATAGTCCCTGCTGCATTGGAAACAGCCGGGAACAGCAGACATAGAATAAAGAGGCAGGATATTAACCGTCTTTTCATGGTGCCCCCTCGAAAGAAAGGGGAAGGGGGTTCCTTCCCCTGCTAAGGCTAATTGTCATCCGTCCAAGTACCGTTGATACCTATCACAGCCCACTGTGTTGCGCTCACACCGACAACCGTAATACTTTCGCCCACCGCGTCGGCCACAAGCCTGTCACCAGCCGAACAGCCGCCGTAAAGGATGGTGTCACCGGCTGCCGGGTCTAAATGCGTGTTCGAAGCATGGCCTACAACGATGGTGTAGACGAGCCCAGTAGCGTCGTCAGGCAGATCGAATTCAGTTGCTTGGGAGGTTAAAAATACCTTGCCACTGTCCGCCGCTGTTAGCGTTACGGTTCCCGTTGCCCCGCCTGCCGTAATGGTCTTGACAAAACCGGACATGGCCGTCGCGCCGTCACCCGCGATGGTCGCGCCATTCACGGTCAGCGTCCCGGTCAAGGTCGTGTTGCCCGTTACGGCGAGGTTCCCACCTACTGCGGTATTCCCGTCCTGACCGACCACAAAGGCCGAAGTTGATGCACTCGAAGACACCACAAGCGGGTCAACATTCGCATCATGGCTGACAACCTCAAGAACGGTCCCATCGGTCGGGTTTCCGGTTTTGCTCTCGATTTTAACAACCGACACGTCGCCGAAGTTGCCGAGGCCCTGAAAATTGAACATATCACCATCGGTCTTCGTGCTGGTGAATGTCTGTGCAAAAGTCGTCATGGCGTGGGTCTTGGCCGCATCAGGCGCGCCCAGGTCGTCCCATGCTGTGGCAGCGCCAGCCGAGGTAAATGAAAGTACCCCGGAACCATTCGTCTTAATCACCTGATTCGCCGTACCGTCAACAGTCGGGAGAGTGAACGTTACAGCGCCTACTTTGAAGGTAGACATAACGGGAGCTGTCAACGTCTTATTGGTGAGTGTTTGTGCTGCTGCGAGGCCAACGGCGGTATCGTTCGCCGCCAGAGTCGGAACAGCCAGATAGTACGAGCCAATATTACCCGTGGCAGGATCATACTTGTAGAAATACGGGGTAGCTACCCCCTGCCGCGCCTGGCTCGGACCAGCCCAAGAGGTAGCGGCCATAAGAACCGCTACCAATAAGGCAATAGTTGTGAAGCAGGCCAGTTTTTTCATAATGACCCCCTCTTACTCGTCTTTCGGAGCCGTGGTTGCGCTCAGGTTCTGCACCCAGTAGACGTAATCCACGCTGCCTATCTCGCAGTCCCACGCAATACGCGCCTGGAATGCCACGCCCCTTCTCAGATAGCTCTCGGTGTCGGTCCCGAGGGTCACGTACTCCATTCTGAGCTTCCACTTTCTCTTGAATTGCCGCT
>JAQTTS010000420.1 GCA_028710655.1 Dehalococcoidales bacterium | reverse complement strand
GTCACCGGTATTGAGGATGATGAGGATTGGACTGATTATGATGTTACCCTCCCCATCGAGATATACAAAATCGACACCGCCTTCGGGCCGAAACCGGGTCTTTACCGGCTGCAGGTGAAACTTCATAACCTTCCCGGACTTGGTGCTGATATCTACTGGGAAGGTGAGGACGATATAGAGCTCATCAGTAGCGAAGCCGAGTTTGGCAACCTGCAAGTCAGCTACGCTAATGCGTAACACATGGCTATCCATGGCACCATATTTACTACCAATTCCCTGAACGCTATCGCTCCCTATGGCCGTCTTTTCTTTTGCGCCTACAACTACGACACTGCCGGCTACAGGTGTGACATAATTTACAATTAAAGTCTTGACATTTCAAATAATCACAGTATAGAGTTAAATTAACCAAAGAGAG
The DNA here is from genome assembly GCA_028710655.1 of Dehalococcoidales bacterium. The sequence continues at coordinate 2,351 of JAQTTS010000420.1, read as the reverse complement.
GGGTGAGCGCTGAGGCTGGGAAAGTCTCGGGGAGCTCACCCCTCTCCTTTTTTTCCGGCCCAGCGCTCACCCACCCCATAGGTCGAATGGGGTATCAAAAAAACAGGAGGTGCATCTTGGCTATTAAAGTAGAGGACCTGGGAGAACTGGCGTATGGTGGTCTTGTTACCGGTGCGCGGTATATGGACGACAAACGGATGACCGAGGGCAAGCTGGCGGATGATGAATTCTTCAAGAAGTATCAGACTTATGCTTACTTAGTCCCCGGCGGAGTCGCCACCATTATGAGCGCCTTCGGCGTCTGGCGGCGTTACTCTCCGTGGATTGAGAATATCTCCCACGGCTTCATCTATGGCTTCCCGCAGTTCCTCATGGATACCATTAACTCCATGAAGGGAACCAGCGCGAAGTCTGCCGCGGTCCGGGAAGCCCAGAAGATCATGGCCAGCCGCAGAGCTGACCGGCAGCTAGGTGCTGCAAAGACCAGCCGGACCTATCAGCCCGAGTTCAAAAGTGCAATGGCGTGGTAGAGAGAATCACGCATAATCCCAAAGCTCTGAAGGAGGTATAAACGGATGAGCACTCTCAATTATATTGTCCCTACCGGGTCTATGACCCTGACTGACCAGAAAGCCTACCGCCAGGCAGCGGTGGCAGCTGGTATCGAGCGGGCAGCCGATAAAGGTATCGGCAACATCCGGGATGAAATACCCGGTGTCAATGTGAATGACAGACAGGCCCGCGTCAACGCAATCCTGAAATATCTGGAGACGGATAACATTCCGCCTTCAATCGATGTCCGGGAATTCCAGCCCATTCTGGACGCCGGCACGGCGCTCGACCAGTGGAATACTGCAGCGCTGGCGGTAGTCGGCACGGCATACAGTTGCTTCCAGGCAATTGCAGCGCCGGTAATGGCTGCCAACAGACTGGCCGTATTCTATAAGGTCGGGATTGAAACTGTGCCCCTACCTGTATCAAGGTTAATCTTCCGCTCTGGTGGCGCCGCAGGCAACATCATCGGTGAGTTTGACCTTGAGCAGCTGGTAAATCGTCTGGAGACTGACGGTTACCTGTCGGAACCGGTGGTCATCGATCCGACCGGGACTTTCGCAGCTCAGGTCCTATGCCGAATTGCCACTGGCGTTCTCGCCAGAGTGCAGCTCGGTGGCCTGATCTTCGAACCGGCTGGGTCCACCATCGCCTAACTTGATAACTATTGTTTTCGCCCGCGAGGGGGAGGTCACTCTCCCCCTCCTCCGGGCAAGCCTAATCTAGGCTATCATCCCCAACCTGGGGAGAAAGGAGAAAAGGCAAATGGGTCTCAAAGCAGAAGTTGATCAAATCTTTAACGCCGTAGTCAATTCCGCCAATGTCCGCCACACTGTGCAGCCGGTGGGTGCCCCCACCGCAATGGTATCCGATGGTGCTGCCGCCGCTTGGGCCTGGGCAGCTTATGTCCAGATCGTAGCGGCCGCCACTATCCCGAATCCCTGCTGGCTAACAGGTGTCTTCCTGACCACACCTGTAGTTGAAGCCTTCCTGAGCGATATCGCTATCGCCAGCGGCGCTGCTGCAGCTGAGGTCGACCTGGCAATCGTCCATGCTGGCGAGGAGCTGTTTGCCGTCGTGGAAGGTAAATCCATCTGGATTCCTCTCGCTTATCCGGTCCGCATCGATGGTTCTCCGCGTCTGGCCGGCAGAATCCGCAAGAGCTCCGCTGCTTCTGCAGCTGGATGGAGCCTCAAGGTTGGTATCGCCGCCGCGGTCGGCAGCTAATCAACCCCATGAAAAAGTAAGTGGGGGGGAGGGATATCCTCCTCCCCACTGAACAAAGGAGAGCAGAGTGGGAAAAGTAAAATCAGAAGCCGAAAAACAAGCTACCAGGGACGCCAGGAACGCCCGTCGGCGAGATAAGAGGGCTGCCCAGGCCTTAGTTAAAGAGGCCGAAGCTGTTGTCGAAGAAGCTATAACAAAAGAAGCCGGCATCGTCGTAGGCTCTCTGGCCATAGGCACCAAATTCACTCTCGACGGAAACATCTACAAGGTTCATTCTGTTGGAGCCCCCAATATCATCGCCGACCGGCTTGAGAATACTCCCATCGGAGTCATGGTAGAAAGAGACCAAAGACCTATATCAGTCGACACGGAGGTCAAGTTAGTAGACTGACCCACAACTTAATACTTTCGGCCTCCAAAAGAGAGAAAGAAACGGAGGAAGAAGATGGCAGATCTTCACATTTTCAAAGCAGCAGTGGGGATGTTCGACCCCACCGCATTACAGGACCAGTATGTCTGTATCCACTATCAGCAGCAGCGGTATTTCCGCCAGGTAGACTTCCTGGAATCAA
>JAQTTS010000419.1 GCA_028710655.1 Dehalococcoidales bacterium | reverse complement strand
ACTGATAACCGAGGTGGTATAAATAGGGACCCAAAACCGTGTAGAGACCAATCAGGGCCACGAAGTTAAAAAACAGGGCAAAGGCTACCAACCAACCTGCTGCGTAACTGTATGGGCTGACATTGGATTTTGCCTTTGCTGCAGGTGTTTCCGCAGATTTAGGCGGATCTTTCACAACCGCCAGCCAGATGGCCACGATCACGATAACAATCGCGCCGAAATACATGAAGCTTGTCTGCCAGCTTCCGACCTGGGCGATCAGCCAGCCGGCTATGATCCCTCCCATGCCGACGCCGAAAGGGATGCTGCCCCCAACCACGCCGGAGGCAACGCCGCGGGTTTCAATCGGGAACCAACCGGTAACCATAGCGACCGTGATGAACCAGACAATCCCCCAGCCCTGAATGAAACGGAGAAACAAGATCAGGCCGTAAGAGGGGATGTAGGGAATAAGAAATTGCGGTACAAGAAGCATCACGGCGGCCAAAAGCCCAGTCTTCTTGAGACCGATCTTCGCCGAAATGATCGATTCCACCAGACTGCCGACGCCGTAACCGAGCATCAGCATCGAACCTCCAAGTTGGATCATTGTTGCCGAAAGGTTGAAGGTCTTCTGGAGGTTGGGAATCGCGACGCTCCAAGTGGAAAGACCGGCATAGGCAAATGCCAGAAACAGGAAGTTTACAATCAGCATCAGTGATAAATTCGGAGCTTTTGTTTCATTCATATGGGTAACCTCCTATTGCTTTCCTTGGGCAGTGCTGTTGCTGCCCAAGGAAAGAATCAAAACACCCCGAAGCTTGCTCCGGGATGCCGGGATTATTCGCGGACGAGGTACTTTTTTTCGATACTCGCAACAAGGGAGTAAACCGTATCGACCATATTACCCACGTATAGGCCGCCTACCTGGGTGAGGAGTTCGTAAGCCTCCCATCTCGTAAAGCCGAACTCTTCCTCCATCCACAAACAGAGTTCCACATTGGCAATGCGGGCTGCATCTTCCATAGGTCTGGCACTTCCGATCGTCATGATTTTATTAGGGGAGAGGATCCGCGGCCAGGCAATCGCCTTCTTCTTGATGAGGTCGAAAGTGAGGGTAACCCTTGCCGGGATCTCCAGTGCGAAGCCGCAAAGCTCCCCTTGGCCCTGATGGGCGTGACAGTCGCCAGTGAAGACCAACGCCCCGGGGTTGAAGACGGGCAGATAGACTGTATTGCCGGGTCTAACGTCCGGGACGTCTTGATTACCGCCGAAAGGGCCCGGGGTTAAGGAGGAGATTGCCTCCAACTTTGGGGCCGTGGCAAGCGTGCCGACAAACGGTTCGAAGGGAACCTTGACTCGTATTTCATCGTTGATATAGTATTTCCCGTCCGCTCCATCCTTAAGCTTCCAAATCCAAACCTTTTCCTTCAGAGGCTCCTGAAGCATGCGAGTAAAAGGTCCGGAAGAGAGGCCTCCAAAAAACTCGGCGAATGCGCTGAAGGCCTGGTTCGTGGTCGGTTCGATCTTTACGATTTTTATGGCAATTGTATCGCCCGGCTCTGCTCCCTCCACATAGATCGGCCCCGTCTGTGGATTTAGGAAATCGACACTGGCCAACGCCTTCTTTGGAAGGTCAGCGGCGGTCTGGATTCTTCCTTCGCATGCGTCTTCCGTGTTCATGATCACAGTGTCGCCGGGTTTCACTCGGGCGACGGGTTTTAGGTACGAACTGAACACATAATTATACGTCTTTGGTTTTTCAATCTCGATGACGGCCATGTTCTGTCTCCTTTCTTTTTGGGGGTTTGAAATAAATTTGAGTTAACTCGTGTAAAAGATAGCAGAAGGTTTGTAAAAGACAATGCGGAAGAGTATCGTAAAATTTACGGACGGAAAATCAGTAGTAGCTTTCTAATCCCTTGCGCACCCGTATCACAAAACCGGTAAGTGTACATACGTTAAGGCACAGCTTTGCCACCCACCTCATAGAAGCGGGAACGAGCCTCCACCATGTTCAACTTCTTCTGGGGCACCGGTCGCCCACAACAACCACCGTCTATCTGCATGTCAGTCGTCTGAACCTTTCCCAAGTTACAAGCCCTCTCGATAGAGCAGCCAATCAGGCTTCGTAATCCGGATGCGAACATCCGGCGGCATTGAGGTGGCGGACATCTTCCGTCAACACGGCCCTGCCTATAGAGAAGCACACCGGTTAGGCCGCAATGATTGGCGGGTCATGCATGCCATCGAGGCATGTAGAACCTCTGTCCTGGGCGGGCATAAGGATCAATGCGACCACTGCGGCCATCTGGAGATATCCTATAACTCCTGCCGGAACAGGCACTGTCCTAAATGCCAGACTTTACAGAAGGAGAGATGGATCGAAGCCCGCGGCAAGGATCTTCTTCCCATCCAGTACTTCCATGTGGTCTTCACCATCCCCTCGGAACTGAATCGCCTGGTATCGATGAACCGGAAGGTCATGTATGATCTTCTTTTTCAATCCGTATCCGAGACGCTCATGGAACTTGCCAATGATCCGAAGCATCTTGGCGCAAGGATAGGGGCCATCGGGATCCTGCACACCTGGGGACAAAACCTTATGGATCATCCCCATATCCACTGTATTGTCACCGGGGGTGGACTATCCGCCGACGGAGGCCGCTGGGTGTCATGCCGCAAGGGTTTTTTCATTCCTGTCCGGGTCCTCTCGGCTTTGTTCAGAGGTAAGTTCCTCGACCTTCTCAAAAAATGCTTTTTGGCAGATGACCTTGCATTCCCCGGCAGTATC
>JAQTTS010000418.1 GCA_028710655.1 Dehalococcoidales bacterium | reverse complement strand
ACGTAGCGCCGTTCCTCCATCGCCTTCTCCTTGAATCGATCGCAAGCGGATTCCAGGGCGCGGCCGGCAAGATCAACTGGAAAACCGCCGGCCCAACATACCAGGCAGTGCTATTTTCTGCTCAGTTGCCAGTTAATCCAGAGATTAGTCTCAGTATCAAAGCCGTTATGAAGCCCGTACCATTCTACCTCATGGAGCTTGATTTCTTCCAGAAGCCAATTCTCAAGAGTCTTGGCTCTCAATGCTTGCAGCTGATGTCCTTGTATCTCACGGGACTCGGTCTTCTCGGCTACTTTTATTAGATAATAGCCCACCTCAAGGGTATCCGTGGATTCCTCATTCACCCATGCTACCGGTCCACCTACCTCGCCAATGGGGAGATTAAAGGCCGCATTGTCAAACTTTTCGGAGATAAGGCCACGGGGCATCCAACCGATTTCCTTTATTGCCTCTTCGGATTCCTTTGCCAGCCACATCTGTTCGGTCAGTGCGGCTAAATCATCCCCCTCCTGCTCTGCCCGAATTAACCGGCTGACCTCTCCATCGTTCAATACCACCAAATAAAGGTAAATCTGTTCGGCTACCGTTGGTACTCTGACGGCGAACTGCTCCTGCAAACCGGCAGCCAACAGGCTTGTCGCCACCATTTCCCTGTATTCCTCATCTGAGAACTCACCATCATTAAGTCGCTGGCGGTACCACTCCTTGAACTCGCCCTCGGAAATGGTCCCGCCCTCCCGGCTGGCCTTCCTCCTCAGCTCCCGGTCGACGTCTTCCGGGCTTACTTCAACACCGTACTCGGGTGCCGCAATTTTGATAAGTTGTTCATTGGTAAGTGCTTCAAGCATGGACATCGAATCAGCACCGGTCAGCCTCATTCTCCGGAGGAAATAATCCATGTTAACAGTGGTGTCATCCACGACTATGACGATACCGCGGAATGGTGCTGCTCTGTAATAAAGACTGATGAAGACTATCACCAGGTTCAGAGCAACAACTATGAAAGCAGCAATAATGGCTCTTCTTTTTCTCTTTGAGATTTTGGTTATCGCTCGCAATTTTGACCCTGGCTGCTCCTCCGACGCTGGTATCTTTCCTTCAGGGGCATTATCAGACGATGTTCCAGTAAGCGTGGGCATTTGCTCCCCGACAAAAACGAACACAGGGGTCCGATTTGGGATTATCACTCTCAGTCAGACGCCCAAACGGAACCCCTGTGTTTTCGCTAAATGGCCTTCAAATCACTGTGCATCAGTGTCGATGCTTAAAATCCCATCTTCTTCTTCAGGTTAGGATCGAGCCATACCCTGGATCCCACGATAGCATCGCTGAAGTAGCCGGCGTCCACTTCACCAAAGTAGTTCTTCAACCAGGGCCACCAATATATGCGGACTTTGGGTACCGGCATGACAATATATGGCATATCCTGAAGGAACATTAAGCTGACCTCTCTCATCAGAGGTGTCTGTTCTGCCTTTGTCATTGCCTGGGCCTTCCTGAATTTCTCGGTCAGCTCCATGTTGACGTAATTGGCCACGTTGTTGTTTGCGGTCGGATTGGCCCAGTTTTCCATGTACATCGGGGCGCCAACACCGGCACTATACGAGAACATCTGCGGATAATCCTTGGTGACAGCCAAAGCGTTACCTGCGCCAGTCTCGACTACCTTCAACTCACAATCAACACCGATCGCATCCCAATAGGCCAATACCATGGTGAACATATCTTCATCTTGGGCTGTTGGAGCGCGGGTAATCCATTCGGTGGAGAAACCGTTTGGATAACCGGCATCGGCCAAGAGCTTCTTGGCATATTCAGGATCGTAATCGAAGAATTCGGGGAGATCTCCAGGAAGCTTGTCCCAATCGGAGAAGACGCCTTCCGCATGCGGGCCCACCGGCCAAGCCAATATATGCCCATCCAGGAATACCTGGTCAATAATCGCCTGCCTGTCGATGGCGGCGCTCAACGCTTTGCGAACTCTTCTATCGGTAAACGGCTCGACCGCGGTCATTCCGCCCTGGAATTGCATACCAATGAATTGCACGCTGCCGGGAAAGTAGTCCCGATAGAGAAGATCCGGAGATGTGGACGCCAAAGTGTCCCGATAGGTCAGCGCAACATTGTTACAGAGATCAAGCTTACCTGTCCTCAAGGCGGCTATCTTCGTAGACCAATCCTTCAATACCGGTACTACGACCTTATCGACATACGGCAACTGGTACTCCACACCATTGAGGGTCTCTCTGCCCCAGTATTCGGGGTTCCTCTCATAGGTTATGGCCGAACCTTCAACATAATTAGCCAGGATGAAGGGTCCGGTGCCGTAGTGGTTCCTCCAATCGGTTACACCCGCCTCAACAATTTCGCGGGCAACAGGATGCTCCAGGCCGCCGAATCCATATCCCGCGTGCAGCGACCAGGTATTCTTGAAACGGCTCAAGTTGAAAACAACCGTGTATTTATCGACAACCTCTACATTCCTGATCCAGTCCCATAGCCATCCAAAAGTCTGGCTGGGAAGAGCGATATCTGCAGTGTACTTCACATCTTCAGCGGTAAATTCTCTACGCTCACCTACGCCCGGATTAACGCTTTTGCCGGTCAGATACATCCCCGGGCGGACATGATATACCAGCTTGGTCGGAGATACTTCCCAATTTTCAATCAATCGACCGGTAATGTATTGCTCCGGAGTCAACTCCCGTTGCGGGAAAGACCATTCGTTCGTGCCTCTGGGTCCCCGGTCAATATCTCCCATAAGAAGAGTTTCAA
>JAQTTS010000045.1:7043-10915 GCA_028710655.1 Dehalococcoidales bacterium | reverse complement strand
TCATGACAGTAAGCCTGTACCAAGGGAACTATTTTTGCATCATATTTGAAGTTGATTATGGCGTTAATATGTTTATCGTGTTTTCTAGATTCAATGATGCGCCGCGCTAAATGATCTGATGCTCCCCAGTCTGGTGCAGCGGCAGCATAAGGGTAACCTCTAACCACCGTGATACGACCTGGTATAGCAGCCACCTCCTGTGGTGTTCGGGCATCTGTTAGAGCATAGGCAAGGTTGGTCCTGACTTCAGGAACGAGAGCACTGAACGCCGCACACTTTTCCAGTATATGGAGCGCTGTTACCAGGTTACCCAGTATCGCTTCAGTTTCTTTGGGCTTATTCATTTTAACGGCTCCGTAAAAAGGCGTTCTAGCCTAGTTTTTCAGCTATTAGCTCTGCCGCTCTCTTTCCGGAAAGCAGCATACCGCCGAATATGGGACCCATACGTGGTAGTCCAAAGGCTGCATTGGCCGCCATACCGGTGACAACGAGTCCAGGGCAGACTTCTTTTGTGTAGTTCACAACTTCATGCTCGGCCACTTCCGCCCACATAGACTTTTCACCATCAATACCGCCAGTATGTGTACTGAGCTTTTGGCCAATTTTCCTGACTACGATATTGCAGACCTCAGCGGCGTGCCCGGTGGCATCAACAACGTACTTAGAACGGATAGTCAAGGGGTCAACATGCAGCTTGGCTATATCCACAGCGCTCCAGTTCAGCACAAGACCTGTAATCAGATTATTTTCTCGCATCATGACGTCTTCTACAGTAATCAAGTTGAAGATACGCGCTCCACTTTTTACCGTTTTACTGCACATGGTCGAGACTGCCTCCACAGAATCAGCCACAAAATAACCCGGCTGAAATTCTTGAGAGCGAATATCGAAGTCATCCAAAATATGCTTGGCCTCGCTCTGGACAACAATGCGGTTGAACATCATGCCCCCACCCCACATGCCCCCACCAATACTGAGCCGCCGCTCAAATATGGCGATTTTCTTGCCATGGTGCGCCAGGTAGTAGGCGGTTGCCAAGCCCGATGGCCCAGCACCGACAATTGCCACGTCAACGTTCAGGTAGTCGAGGAACTCATCGAAATAACTCCGGATAATCGCCTGGGAAATGACTATCTCATCCACAAACTACTCCTTTGTATTAATTTGAAAGCAAAAAAACCAGAAGCTGGAATGACAACTTTCTGGTTTTCAAGTACTTCCCTACGCTCGCATTACCGAGGTCAGGTTCAGAGGGTCTCCCGATATAATCGGGACTCTCAGCTTTCCAGCTCCCCTAGTTGATATTCAATTGGTTGTATTTTATCAAAGACAATGCTTGAGTTTCAAGCGTCTATCGTTCAAATGCTACTATACTCGCTCAAACATCGCCTCGTTCCAGCGCTGCCACTTCTTCTCCTGAGCTTGGGCGTAATTCCTTGTCGCTTTTTCTGCCCAATCCCTTTGTTGAGACGTGATAGAACCGGGCTTCGGTGATACCTTAACCGGATAAGTACCAGCCAATAAGGTCACTTTTTCCGAAGGACTTGAGCTTGGCTTGGACAGCTCGTAAGATGCCCTGAGCAGGGCTGCCATGACCATTAGCATTAACATGGAATTGAACTGCTCAGTCCACATCCACTATCTTCCCCTTGATGTCAAACATATTGGCGAATCCCCAGGCAAGCTGGTCAGCTAACTTATCCACTGGCTCACCAACATCATACTGCTCGCCGGGATTCACCAGGAAGAACCTGACCTCGAGACGGCCCTGCTTACGATATTTCCTGACCTCCATCTTGAGGTGTTGCCCCACTTCCTGGGCTTTCTCCATCTGCTGGGGACTGACTCCGAACATCGCTGGGTTGAACATTTTGCTCCTCCTTTTCTCTAGCCCATCCCTGCGGGGTGCGCTTAGTACCCTGTGAATCCAATTCCGGCGTGCTTGATGCCGGGCTACTTACCTTTTCATATTCCCATCCTTCAGGTGGTTTGCCGGCAGCTTGCGGAAACATCTTCTGTTCCATCATGTGGTCCATCATATCCCACATCTTATCGATACGTTTGGTGAATAATTCAGTGGTATCCTTCGGTGGCGGTCCCTTAGGAAGCTTTTGGTCTATGTAGCTAATAACGCCACTGACCGCCTGCTGTGCGGCAATGCTAGCTGCCTCACTCGCGGAGGCTTTTGATCTTTCCGCAGCCACTCTTTCCTCTTCCCTCAGTGTCTGCAGCATCTTTATCATCGGGGTCATAGCTTCGGCCTGGGTGGTTGCTAGTTCCTGATTCAGCCGGGCAGCCAAGAGTAGCATGGCAATACCGTCAACAAACCCGACTTTGTACTCACCGTCCTGAAGGCGCAGCTGTTCAAGGACGGCTTCCGGAGTAAGAACGTCATAACGCCCCAATCTCTGTGGAAATTGTCTTTTCAGCGAGACCAGCGAACTGCCCGCGTTAGACTGTGGCAGCTCACCGGCCTTCTTCATATCACTTTTGACCCGGCTGACGGTGCCGCGGGGTATCTTTTCATCAACAATAAGTTCGTCCTCTATTTGCTCCACTTCTTCCACGGTCTGTGCCTCAGCGAGACGTCTCTTCACATACCCGACTCTACCCTCATCAGGCTCAACCATCGGCAGCACCTCCTTCCGTTTAATATAAACAAAAAAGCCCAGGAAACGGCTCAATGCCGTTGGCTCCTAGGCTTGTCTAGATATTAGCCCCGTGTTTTTAATTTGTCAAGCGATTTGCGAGCCTGATTGCTAATGTTTTCTACGTTCAGATTGAATAGCAGCTACCTGTAGAATTTTCAGTAGTAACCTTTTAGCTGTCGCTAGGGTTGCTAAGGGGTCACCGGTACAGCATCTATAAAGGCTTAATGAATTTCAAATATTCTTTAACCATCGGGATAGTGAAGTAGAATATCCATCCCGTGTCATCCATCTGAACATAGCGTATCTCTTCGCCTTCCCTATTTTTACCTCGTCCGTACATCACTCCCTGCTCTCTCTGATTGACTGCGTAAACACTACCTAAAACTGACGGTGTTATATCCTTCAACACTTCCACTCTTCTCTTCGTTATCCTAATAAAATTAGTCATCAATAAACCTCAACTGCATATTGGTCGCACTGTTCAATCTCTGTTCACCATTGCTTATGTGAGATGACTGTCTAGCCAGAGGACCCTTCTAGTAAATAGGATCAAAAATACAATCCAGGGTATGAGAGAAACCAGTGAAAAATAGATACCCACTGTTCCGGCGGTAGAAGGAATTAACATCAATAAACCAGCGGCAATCCCCAAATAAGCCATAGCTCGGCTGAAGATATCGCTTTTTAGCATTACTATCGAGAATATTAAAAGAGTAATGGCATTCAAAATGTAATACACATCAAAAGCTGTACCGGAGTAAGTAGCCAGCAGGGCTTCCCCTGCTCCAAGGTATACAGACCTCTGAGCATCAGTTGCGGCAGTGGTGAAGTGATTGCTGAGGGAAAGCATCTGAAAAGAGGTGTTGGAGGAAAAGTAAGCCGCAATTCCTACCAGCCCCAGGATTAAGGCGACGGTTATAGCAAATTCGTTGGTTCGTTTTAAGACAATATAGAGGACGAGATATAGCAAAATCAGAAGAGCATTAATAATAATATAGATAAGATCAAGACTTAAGAGGCCTCGCAGCCAGTTAGTTTGAAATAGAGTAAAAAAGCCTTCTACCGTGCTGGGTGGAGGTGAAGCGAGGAAAACCACCATCTGAGCTACCGTTAATATTAATAAAATTATAGCGACTATGCCCCCGGCTTTATAAAGACCCCTCCAACGAGTACTGATGCTTTCATCATCAAAAACTTGGTTCAGTTTATCTGACCCTTTAG
>JAQTTS010000045.1:0-6943 GCA_028710655.1 Dehalococcoidales bacterium | reverse complement strand
AAGTCATTTTATTTCTCCTTGTGTTATTGTGTGAATCGTTCCATCGGAAAAGGCTTGCCATGCCAAGGATAGACAATTTTCACATTTAGCTTCTTGAGCTTTTCAACACTGACGCGGGTTGCCGCCATATCATCAATAAAAAACTGGAGACCAGGTTTGCGAAAATTATCCATTAAGTCTCCGCAGAATAGGCTACCGTCTTTAGTTAGAATTCCAATCGAGCCTCTGGTGTGTCCCGGAAGATGCAATACTTGGGCCTCGAAATCGTATTCCAGGAGACTACCGCCTTCGACATAGATGTCTGGTTTAAAAGTGTCGAATTTCCCTGGCCTAATGAAAAACGAAACTATTTTGAATATTAGTGGGAATTTGTCCGGTTTAGCTTTGAAGCCCAGTTTCCAATCCCCGCGTTCAACTCTCATCGAATCATCCTTGTGCATGGCTACTTTGGCGCCATACTTCTCACGGAGATATGCGGCATTACCAGCATGATCGTAGTCCCCATGAGTCAGCACAATAAGTGCCAAGCTACCAGGCTGACAGCTCGCAGTTGCTAGCTCTTTCTCAATCTCAATACGCTTGTTGGGTACGCCAGTATCTATCAGGATATAACCAGTGGCCGTCTTAACGAGATAACAATTGACGCCACCGCAGTTAATGACCTTTAGCTCTTGTGGCATACGCTCCCCCTGATTAATTGCGAATATATTCAATCATCTGTCGAATGCCAGCTCAATAACCTGGCTAACGGGCATTGATTGTTGACCTTTATGAAGACGGGCTACCTTGACAGCATCCCTGACGTCCCGTGAGAGGTTAGCCATCCGGTCAGCTATCTCATTAGCTACCGCCTCAACTTCGTGCTCCCTTTTGACCAGGACGGCACGGACAACCTCTTTATAATCCTCTTCGTTGTATGCAGAGAGCCGGCGTATCAGGAACCGACTTTTTAACTCGGGGGGAAGATTTTCCTCGCGGTTAACCGCCGCAAAAACCCAGGTCTTAACCTTGATCTTATCTGTCATCCCTTTCTTTAACCTGGTTACTACCCCATCCGCCATGAGACTCAGCAGGGCGGAGAAATCCTTCATATCCATCTTCTCGAGCTCGTCGAGAATAAGATAGCGAGGTTGCTGTTCGATAATAAAATCCACTATTCCAGCTTTGCTTGAAGTCCCGCCCAAAGCATACCGGCTTCTGGGCAAACGCTCCAACTCCATGAGAAAGATGGATTTAGCCGTTGCCGGCGGTCCCGCCAGAAGTATATGAACCGGCTCGGGAGCCTGAAGACTGAGTGTGAATAGCTTCTTTAGTCTTTCATGCCCGACTACCACGTCAAACATGTCCTCCGGTATTCTTACCGGCTCATCTTCTTCTACTTCAACTGGCTGGTCTTCCTCGGTCTGGATATCTTTGATGAACTCACGGACGAGAGGCGCCAGCTCTCGTGGCATCTTAATATCACCCTTATGCCTCACCAGCACCTCGGCTAACTCAAGGTCAATGATAATTGCCCTGAAATTGGCTGCTCCCAACTCTTTGGCAGTTGCCTCGATATGCAAGTAGTTTTTCCGCGGCTGGCCCTTCTCGATGCAAACGATATAACAAGCTTGCAGGACCGCTGCCAGGTTGTCGCCATACTTAGATGCCAGCTTCATCAGTTTATCTTTAATAGCCGGCCATTCAGTGACGAGTGTTAGAGTACCATCCCGCATGGTGTAGAAGTTGCCCAGAAAGGTGTAACCTCTAGCCGGGCTTTTGGAAAAGAAAGCAACCAACTCGCCATCAGTCACTCTGTCGGCGATCTTAGCGATAGCAATACTCAAATCCAGGCGGTTATATTGCTGGTCGTAGCCACTGTCATTGAACTGAAGACAGTATGGCTCGCCTACCTCCTTGCCCAGCTTCAAGAGCACGTCAGAGTATTTGAGCTCGTTGAGTAGGATTGTCAATTCAATATTCCGATTATCTGGCACTCCCATAAGGCGCCTCCAAATGTGGGCTGAGTTGTTTCACTATTTATGGCTGTTTCAGCAATCGTTGAAACGGGTTGTTACAATAAAACAACTTTTGTCCCTGCCTTAGTTCGAACTACTGTTATTCCCCAACTCTAACAGCTTCATAAACTGCGACGGCGTCACAATATTCAGGCCTGCCTTTTCCTTAATAGCCTGGTTTTCCAGGAAGTGATTATCCCCGGTGATGAAGTAATCCGCCTTCGCGGTAATGGCGGCGGCCAGGATAGCGGCGTCAGCCGGGTGGATTTCCCTCGCCCAGCGTTGTATTGCTTCGGGTGAAGGGTCTGCCCCGACTTCCGGCGGTGCGTTTACCAGCAACCTCTTTAGCGCCGGTAGAGCCTCCGGCAGCTTTTCTTTTATGGTCCGGATTACCTCTTCCAACACCTGCTGTGAAACAACGATGCTGATGCGCCCTTCGACAAAATACTTCAGGATGGCTCCAGGAGCTCCCTGGGAAGAGTACAACCCGGAGAAGATAACGTTGGTATCCAGAAAGACTCGCAGCTTAGGCTTTGGCACCGTAGCGCTCTCCTGCTACCTCCCGCCTGATCCTCTTCCCTGTTTCCTGTAATTCCTGCTCGGTAATACCCGAACGTTCGAAGGCATGTTGTATCTCTTTCAGTGCTTCCAGGGCAACCGCTTTCCGGGGCCTGGCAATAAGCGTGCAGTCCTCAACCGTAACTTCCAGCACGTCTCCCGGCTGGATGCCCAGTTGCTCGCAGACCTCCCTGGGAAGGGTAACTTGGCGCTTCGGACGTAGCACGATATCGGCTGGTTTTTTCTCTTTCATATCCCACCTCTGGTTAGATGTTAGATGTCTTACGTTAGACATCTTAATTATCTTCCAGAGATGTCGAATTGTCAATGCTATTGCCATCCTCTTTCCTCTTTTATCATCTCGTAGGCCGTCAGGACCATTTGTAGCAGGAAAGCGGTCCCTTCCACGCCTGCGGTATCCGGGTGCAGCTTGTGCAGCAGCTCACGATAGCGTTTCTTAATCTCTTCATCGGAGGCTGACCTCTCCAGCCCCAGAGCCTGGTAGGGATCGAAAGCTGCCGGAGTTGCGATCCCCTGAAACTGAGACAGGTCAAGCCCCAGTGATTTCACAAGCGTGGCGAGTTGGTCATTCATCCAACCCTGCATTTCTTCCTGGATAACGCCGAAGATTCTATGGTATAGCCGACCTGTCCTATCCGTTGTCATGATTCCAGCCCCTATCGGCGGGCGCGACCCGCCGTCCTATGCGGGAGAAGTCGCCACATTTCTGGCATATCTTGAAATTCATTGGTGCACCACGCTCCAGCGGTTTTAAGGTACGGATAGGCAGACGGTGTCCTTTAGCGCAGATAATTCGCCCTTGGCTGACCTTAGCATGAAAGCACTCATATAATGTCCTCATTTTCACCCCCTTGTATCAAACCAACCAGTTCCGGATTTCCTCGGGTATTTTCAGAAACTGGCCGCACCAAGGGCAACGCAAGGTTCCATCATAAGCCAGACGTACTATCCCCTCACCGGATATAGCTTTTTCCCGGGTCACTCGCACTACCGCACCTGACAGTCTCCAGTAAGCGTGTTCTACTGCCTGCTCGACACCATTAGGTGTGATGTTGCCTAATCCGTCGTAGCGCGGAAAGGCCAGAGTTGGCCACTCTTTCCGCGCTACCCTAGTCGCGGCCTCCAGCCGGTAGACCTGATACAGAGGCAACTGCTTTATTGCTTCGTTGATAACCTCATCTGTGAGCGGCCCAGGAAGGTTCAATTTCCGCTTTGGTTCACAAATCTTTTTTAATCTCAAATATTCGTCTACTGTAATACTCATGTCAGCTCATACTTGTCGCCCTTCGGTATCTCGTTCAAGCTGTTTTCACTTTCCTCAGTTATCGAAACTCTGGTTAAGCCACCCTATTTTGCCGGCGATAACTTTCTCCGGTAAGCTTCTCAATCCGGCCACCGGTCATGCCGTAGAGCCGGTCCACGGTATCTTCTCCCATGAGATCCACTAGCTCCTCTAGAGGCAACCGGCAGGTCATTACCACTGGCAGTCCGCTGGTCACTCGCTCGTCAACCACCGACCAGTAAAGCTGACGGGTGAAATCGGATGGACTTTCTTTGCCCACGTCATCCAGAAGCAAGAGCTTTACACCAGTCAGCTCCTGATAAACTTCCTCTTCACGCTCGTGGTGATCGTCTTTTTCCCGGATGCTGTAAGTCGCCCGGACACGTAGCACGAGCCCCGGTCCTTTTTCAAACCGGATGGGGCAGCGGGTAGCCACGCTGCCCCATCGATCCAGCTCCGGCTCACCGTTCCAATGGTCAATGACGTAGTTAGCGATAGCCACCATAAGATGGGTCTTACCCACTCCGGGCATAGATGAGTACAGGATCAAAGACCGGTAACCCCCGGGATTATCTAGATTTAGTCCCGCGGCGTACCGGCGACAGTTATTGAGAGCCTTGTCCTGATAGCCGGGGTCGAAAGTTTCAAAGGTGCTACGATTTAACAGGTGTTCCGAAATACCGGTCTGCTCCCTCCACCTGGCACGCTGCTCAATTCTAGCTTCCCTAAGCCATTCCTCACGCTCTGCGGCGGCCTCAGCTTCCCGTTTTTGCCGGCACGCCGGACATTCCCGGGGAAGAAAACTTCGCTCGCGTCCCCTGATATAACAGGTAGAAGCGACCGCCTGAAAAGCACTGCCACAAGTTTCACACTGACACGTCTCAACTGGTGTCGCCTGGTCCGTCAGGGGTTTCCTCCCAGGCATATCTTCCAGGTTGTCCGCGCTCTCCAGTTGGTGATTCCCGTTGCTCATGCGACCTCCTTCCCCGATAAATTTCGCCAATCTGTGCTTTTACCGACTGCATGTTCAGCAGTTTGTCACGCCAAAATTCATCCTGTTTCAATCGGTCATAGGCGTTCAGTATTTGCGGCGCCAGATAGCCCTGCTGAAGCATCCAGGTGATAGCTTTAGCTTCAGCGCCCGCCTGAGGACTGTTATATCCTCTCCGGGCCGTTAATCCCTCGAAAACTTGCTTTCTACCTTCCACCAGGAAATCAGGTGGCTTTTCATCTGATTGGGAAATGGTTCTCACCTGAGAACCATTTGGGCTTTCACCTGAGTCCTCAGGTGAATTTCTGTTTCTGTTTCCTCTTTCAGTTTCTATTTCTGTTTCTGTTTCATTTTCGGTTTCAAGGGAAGAGGAGAGGTCCGGAGAGGGGTAGGGACTCACTCCAGCCAAAATCACTTCCCGCCTTGCTTGTGGAATGACGACCTTCGCCTGAGCCTGTGGAGTGGGTTCAGGTGAGACTTGATTGACCACGGTGTGAGCCGCACTTACGACCTCACCTGAGATTACTTCCTGGTTCGGCTGAGGGGGTTTTACGGATTCACCTGATGCCCTTTTCTCTGTTTCTACCTGAGAGTTGCTTTCAACATCACCTGACGCCTTTTCTTCTTTCACCTGGGAATCCTCTCGGCTCTCAGCTGATGGCCAGTTCGCCGTAATGACGGTCTTAGCGCCTTTCTTATAACGCAACCGGTCCCGCCAACCCTCGGGCGGTGGATATTCCGATGGCCAGGCCCATTGGGGTTTCTGGATATTCCACCAGTCAAGCATCTGGATAGCCGGCCCCCTCGGCGTGTCGTAGATCTTAATTAGTTGATTATGTTCAAGCTCGCTCAGTATTGGCGGAACATCGGCTTTGGTAATATGATCGATATTGGGGCAACAGGCGTACTTGACTTCTTCCGGATCTCCGCAGAGACGCCCTTGATCATCAGCATTAACCCATATCAGGGGAAAGAGGGCACAAGCCTTTAATGACAGCCTCCCGTAGCGGCGGTCCGTGGAGTAGCTTTGTGGGAAAACTCTCCCCCGAGCAAAGGCTCGCTTCATGACGTCTCCGGTTTATCTCTTGATGCCTCATCCTCACCAAAATGTATAGGTTTATCGGGTACTGGTAAATTTCCAACAACAGGCTTGAGCTTCAACTTTTCCGCCCATACCGCCCCATCATCCGCGGAATCTTGTGCCACCATCTTATCTGTTGATAAGATAGGCAATTAAAGCAAGGTAGCGGTAGCCCTCTAGCGCATTTTGGTATCCCTTGTTGTGAGAGTATATGTCGACAAGGGTGCTTACGACCGATTAGTTTCAACTCCTCTTCGATTGCGATAAAAAGAATGAAGGGCACCAGGCTGCGAAACCGGATCATAATCCGAACGATGATTTCGCCGGCATCTGATGGCGGGGGAACGCCCTTTTGTTTCAGTATTTCCTCTATCTGCTTTTCGATGGAGTCTTGCATTTCTTTACTTTATTACTCCCCTTAATAGCCGCCAGCGCCAAAGCTGTCAGGTCATCCGCTTTGAGCAGTACCCGCTCCCAATCGGGATATCCTGTGGATAATTCCTTATCCAGTTCTCCGACGATACGTCCAAGATCAGCCTGCCAAAAATCGTTAGATTCGCTCACAATTATCTTCTTGTTACATTCGTTCTTGACCACAGTGGGGACAATAGTTCCAGTCGGCAGCAACCGTACCATCACACGCAGTACAGTAGGGAGCATCATAAGGCACTCTCTTCACCTCGACTTTCAATCCACAAATTGGACAGAAGTGTATCGAGTTATCACCAGATGGCTCTAATGTGTGTCCATTAGAACAGTAGTATTCAACTGTGATTACTCTCCGCACAGCAAACATATATCTCTCCAGAGCGTTCCGTGCAGGCTACCAGAAGCCGAACCAGGTCAATTGTGAACCTGTTCAGGTATGCGACGTGCTTCGTCATGGTCAAGCAGGAATAGATCCACTTCGGGCTCTCCGAGTTTGAAGCAAACCCGTTCGACGAAGGATCGGCTTAAGGGAACCTTGCCAGTAGCCACACGGCTTAAATATCCCTTGGAGAAGCCTGTTTGCC
>JAQTTS010000417.1 GCA_028710655.1 Dehalococcoidales bacterium | reverse complement strand
TGGGGGGGTCGCCCCTGAAGCCGGCAAACAGCTTGGCCATCTTGACCGAGCCGATCAGTTCTTTAGCATCCAGATCGGTAAGCGGGTGCAACCGGACCACGATATCCTTAAGCAGCTCGGCATATACCCCGCCGACACCAAACATGATCAGCGGCCCGAACAGCGGGTCCTGGGTGACACCGACAATGGCTTCGGTACCGCCCTTGACCATCCTCTGTACGACAACTCCATCCATTTCATCCTGGCGGCCGATTTCAGCAAGTTTACTCTTGATATCCCGGAAGGCTTCCTCAACCTCTTTATCCGACTTAAGCCCCAGCACCACCCCGCCGACATCGGTCTTATGGGTAATGGTAGCCGAGGCCAGCTTGACCGCCACCGGGAAGCCAATCTGCGAAGCCGCTTTACCCGCCTCAGATTCCGTTTTCGCCATCACCGTCTCGGCAACCCGTATTCCGTAGCAGGAAAGCAGCTCCTTAATCTCATCCGCAGAAAGCCACAGCGGTCGTTTGGTGGTACTGGTCAATGCCGATTCCACTATTCTCCGCGCCCGGCCCCGCTTGATACCGGTAAACCTGACCTCCTTGCCCTTGGGACGCCTGACCCAATCACCGTATTCGGTAGCCCTGGCCAGAGCCAGAACAGCATCCTCGGGGAAGGGATAACAGGGCACGAACTGGTCTTCAGAACCCAGCTTGCCCTTGAAACCATGCTGTCCCATAGCACAGGCCAGCAAAGGCTTGCCCTTCTTCAGGAAGATAGGCGCTACTTTGCGAAGCGCATTCTCCATTTCAACGGGGTCGATAAACAGCGGCGGCAGGAAGATCGCAATAACGGCATCGTTATCCTTATCCTGCGCCAGTACCTTAAGGATTTCCTCGAACTCCTCCCCAACCGCCCCAGCGGTGGTGTCGAGGGGGTTATTCAGAGGAATCCTCCGTCGCAGCACCTCTCTCAGCTTGTTCTTGGTCTCCTCACTGAGCTCGGGCAACTGCAAGCCGTGCTGCTCGCAGGCATCGGCAGCCAGAATACCCGGACCGCCCCCATTGGTGACCACAACCACCCGGCGGCCCCTGGCCACCGGTTGACCGGAAAGCAGCGTGGCCACATCGAAGAGCTCTCCCATGGTATCAACCCGGATGATGCCCGCCTGCCGGAAGAGAGCACCGGAGGCTACTTCCGAAGTGGCCAGGGCTCCGGTGTGCGACGATGCCGCCCGCGACCCGGCAGCCGTCCGCCCGCTTTTAACCGCCACTATCGGCTTGGCAGCAGAGACCCTGCGGGCGATACGGCCGAAGCTGCGCGGGTTGCCGAACGACTCCAGATAGAGCAAAAGCACACGGGTCAACGGGTCCTGCTCCCAGTACTGCAAAAAGTCATTGGCCGAGATATCGGCACTGTTGCCGACACTGGCAAAACCGGAGATGCCCATATCGACGCTCCGGGCATAATCGATAACAGCCAGCCCCATGGCTCCGCTCTGAGAGAGAAAGGCAACGTTACCATGCGGGGGATAGATCGGCGAGAAGCTGGCATTCATACTGATGGTGGGAGTAGTGTTAATCACACCCATACAGTTCGGTCCGACCAACCGCATCC
The DNA here is from genome assembly GCA_028710655.1 of Dehalococcoidales bacterium. The sequence goes on along the minus strand of JAQTTS010000417.1, from coordinate 1,181 downwards.
CGTATCCCAGGGCAACCGAACGGAGTTCACGCTCACGAGCGGCCCCTTCGGACCCGCTTTCACTGAATCCGTCCGAAATAACGATGAGCGCCCGTACTCCTTTGCTGCCGCACTCATCGACTACCTTAACTACCTGCGGGGCCGGCACAACTACGATGGCCAGGTCGACATCGCCCGGCACATCAAGTATCGACGGGTAAGCCCTGACCGACATCACTGCATCGGCTTTGGGGTTGACCGGATAGACCACTCCGGAAAAATGGTTTTGCATAATGCACTGGAAGAGGAGCTGCCCGATGGTACCGGGCCTCCTGGAGGCTCCGATTACCGCCATCGAGCGTGGCGACAAGACATAGCGCAGTGAAGCGAGCGTGGAAAAACGCTCCCTCTCTTCCTCCTTCTTCACCACCACTTTCGTGCGTGCTATGGGAAAGACGACGTGGTAGACGCCCTCTTCAAGAGCGCTGGTAATGTGGAAACCGTAGTCACGGAAAACGCTCATCATTTCGTCGTTCTCCAGCAACACGTCCGCTTCAAAGACGCTGATGCCGTTATCGCGGGCCACATTAGCCAGCCACTCGATGAGCTTGGTGCCGATGCCCCGACCGTGATAGGCGTCTTCAATGACGAAGGCCACCTCGGCGGAGGTCTTATTAGGCAAGCGGTAGTAACGTCCGATCGCGATTATTTCCCGGCGACTGCCCTTCATCTTCTCGGCAACAAAGGCAAAGGTGTTATGATAGTCCACGGTACAGAAACGGACAGCATCCTCACGCCCCAGCTTGGGTACATGGTGAAACCGCAAATAAAGAGTACGCTCGCTGAGCCGTGATATAAAAGAGAGCCACTGATCGATGTCGTCCTGCCATATCGGCCTCAGCATAAGCCGCATGCCGTCCTTGAGCAAAACCTCGGTTTCATACTGGGCCGGATACAACCCTACTGCTTCCTCAGCCATAATCATCTACCTCTTAACGATTTGTTTCTGCGAACACAAAATCCCTGTTTTCAGACACGCAATTCGATATTCAATCTTAAATCAGGGATACCAGAACCTAACCGGTAATGCCGGGGTGGAGAAGATACACCAAACACTGTCCGTAACACTGCTGAAAACCCCCTGACCGGGTCTTGAGCCGACACGGAATTTTTCCCACTGGATAGCAGGTTGCCAATTAAAG
>JAQTTS010000044.1 GCA_028710655.1 Dehalococcoidales bacterium | reverse complement strand
AATCCACGCTGACACCACGCCGCTTCATGTGGGCAAGCAAATCGGCAAATAATTCCTCGTTGGCCTCACCCGTGAGCACCGGTACTTCAAACTCGGGTAGCTCATCGCCTTCGGTCTGGCTTAAATCGAATACGTGCACAACGCGGAAGTAGCGCGGCTGCTCCATGTTAAATCCCGATGTTGTTTCCAGACCGTGTCCACACTCCGGGCAGTACCGGGCTTTCCGCGACACCTCGGCGCCGCAGCCGGGACAGGTCGCTTTGGACCGCGGCGGCATTACCGGCGCCAAGATAGCGATACCCTTCTCACCCTTCTTCACCCACCGACCGAGGTCCTTCCAGGTATTGAATCCGGCTACCCTCGTTGCCTCCGGCTTCTGCAGCATGATAAGTATCTGGTTACCGATCGAGTAGTCGTGGAACTTCGACATGGTGGTCAGAAATAGCCGGAACTGGTAGCTGTCCTGGATGCCCTCGACCCCGGCTTTGAGCTGCTTCATGACGAGATCGATCTTTTTCTCGCCCTCCACTTCCACCGCCGGAAGCCACGTCAGAAGGCTGTACTCCGGGAGGGGATCGCGCAGAAAGCCGACGATATCCTTGTATTTTGCCGGCACTGCCTCACCTCCTTCAATGAGCACCTGGGGCTGGAATCTTGCTGCGTCTTTTCCTTCGGATCTGTGTTCAAGGTCGATGTGTCTTTTCAGGGTCTCGCTCCTCGTGGTGCGGCCATACTCCGGAATCTCGATCTCCCGGCCGCAAATAGGGCAGGTGACCGTGACTGCCTTGGACGTTTTCTTGAGCTGGGGCAGCAGCTGCGGCGATTGTTCGTTCTCTGGCTCCTGCAAACCGGAAACCACCGATTTCAGAAAACCAAATACAAGGATCATTCCCCAAAGGGAAGTTCCGAAAGTAAAGGCCTCATTTACCTGTTGCTGAAGCGGTCTATAATAAATCACCATGTTACCTCCTTAAGCAGTTCGTCAAACTTGCCGCCGGCCGTCTCCTTGACCACCCTTGAAGCCACGTTGGTCATGGCATCGGCATGGGCCTGCTCCAGGTCCTCGGCGCCGGAAGTGTGGTGGGCGATCTCATGAACCACGGTATCGATGGTGCTCCTGGCGCTTTCCAACTGGTCGGAAGCAATATAGATTTCACTGGTGGTGCGGCTGTACATGCCGGCCGTCCTGACCCGGTCGCTGGCCGGCGGTATGATGGCGGCATGCACCGCGGAGACTCTCCGGATGCGGCAGATTTCGTCCGTTATCGCCCGGGCAAGCTTCAGGTTAGTCTTCTGTCTGTGAGACAGCCTTTCGGCTGGGATAGTCTCGACCTCCCGGAGCCGCTCCTGCGATGCCTTGACCAGGTCCTTGTCGGTCATGATAGCCCGGGCCAGGGTATCCCTTACGTTCCACTGGACATTCACCGGCATATAGCCGAGGTGTTTCACGGTGCCGTCCCAGCGGTCGTCGGTGCGGATGACGGCATTGTCGCCGCTAACACGGCGCCATGCCTCTTTCCACACCGAGGCATTCTCTTGCAGGAAGTCAGCGTAGTCCTTGCCGGTGACCGGCTCGCGTCCCATATCCCAGGAACCCATGTTGATGCTGTGGCTCTCGTCGGTCTCTACTTCCGGCGGCATGCGCACCATCTGCAGAAACTCCTGCAGCAGTTCCACCCTGGTGACGCAACTCCAGAGACGGCCCATATCCGTCCACATTTCCGTTTCTTCCTTCGCGCCGTGGCGGTCGGGCGCCATGTCAAAGCCCCAGAGATTATAGGAAAAAGGACTCTTGATATCCCTCATGTAGATATCGCGGGCAAAGATCCTCGACGCACCAGATCCTTTCTCGTGCCAGCCTTCGGATTCGGTTACCGGAAACACGTGCCGGATGAGTTGGTTGAACCGCCTTACCGGCTGGATCACTGGACTGGGCCCTTCTGCGATGACAGCGGAGCGCGGTAAGTTCACGGCAAACCTGTCCTCAAAGCCAGGACCGGTGTAACCGATAATATGAAACACAGTGCCGCTTCTCCGGCTGTAAGGCCTCCAGAAGGCCGCTAGCGTCTGGGCATGGCCGTTGGTCTTCTGCTCCAGGAAGACAATCCAGAGCTCCCTCGACGCCGTTTCCACGCGAACCGGATACCCTTTACGGAGCAAAGCCAGGGCCGCAATCTTCATCCCTTCGCCGTATTTACCGCGGGCATAGTCGGGTTTAAGCTTCGGCGGACCGAGCAGAAAATCGGCGACGGCTATGCCTTTACCGGTATCGCGGACATACAGGCCTTCGCTGTCGTGACCCCAGGTATAGTGCTCGCACTCATCAAGGGCATTCTGGACGATATCCCTGATCGCCTCCCACTCTCCCCAATCCTGTCGCCAGGTAGAGGTCGGCCCGATGATGATCAACTGCCAGCCCTGGGGTTTCCAGTCCCGTTCGTAATCGTCCATGGTGAGGACTATCGGCGGCTTGGTAGTTACTGCCATTATCCAGCCCCCTTAGCCCTTGATATTGCCTGACGGAAAGCGGAATCGATTATCTCCCGGAAGCCGATGTCATCGATGGTGTATGCCAGGAACTCCGGGCTGTCGGGCAGGAGATCAAGATCATCGTGTCGTTTAGGCTGATGCGGTTTTTCGGGAATGACAGCCGGGGATGTGTCCTTGAGATACCTTGAGCACTCTTCGTCAGTCCAGGGACCGAAGTGCCTGATTCTCGCCACCATGATGGCCGCTTCTTCCGGGGTGAAACTACTTTCTTCGATCGGGGCGAAGTCACATCGGAACCCCAGATTAGTGAAATACCTGCCAGTCTGCGGCTCCCAGATGAAATCCTTGTTTGACTGTACCCAGGCGTGACCGATACGGCGGTTGCCGGAATAAACCGTACCGTGTACCAGCTTGCCTTCTCCTTTGTTAATCAGGAATCTCCAGACGTCGGCATAGCAGGTGCCAGCTGGTTGTTCTTCGCCCGTGGTCGTAGCCGGCGAAAAACGCCCGGGTACGAAAGCTCTCTGGAAAATAGTCCCGTCCCTCAACACAATGACATCCGCCTCTTTCAGCCTCTCGTCAATCATGTCGGCGACGGCGATACGGTCGGAATGCCACAGTTTGGTCGTCAGTCCCAGGTAACCGTCCAGCGCGGCAAAGATTTTTAGCCCCTGGTTAATCAGAGCCTTGCCTTTGCGCTCGAACGTGGTCCCATCCCGGAGCTCGATCCAGGCGAGTTCGCCGGCGCGCTTTTCCACCCTGTGGGCAACAACCTCCGCGATCTGCCGGAGCTGGCTTGCTGGTAAATCGGTTCTCTTACCAAGTTCACCTTCAATGCCCGAGGTTATCTCAGTCCATAGATCGACCTTCATGGAAGTATGCGTCAGAAGTTTTTCGCCGCGGGGACCGTAGAGCAGCGGCTTTTTCTCCGGCTCTTTGAGTGCCTCTGAGGTCAGGTCCCGGACAATACCGATCATGAATATCCCCATTACCATGAGACCAATGAAGCCGAACATCGTAGAGCTCCAGTCCGGTGCTGCCGCTGTGGTTTCTGTGGAAAGCAGGCATACTTCCGCTTGGCTGCCGGCTTCGATATCAGCCAGTTCGCCGGCGTTGACCTCGAGGAAATACCTGGCCGGAAGCTGCGAGGTCACGATGTATCCCGGCTCTACCTCTCGATACAGCTCGGACAACGTCAAACTCTCCGAGAAGAAAGCGATATCGATGGGGAAAAGCATCGGCATCGTGGTTACTTCAATAATCTGCTCCCATCCCAGGTCGAAGAGCATACCGGCACCTGTCAGAAGCCCTGAGAGGCCTCCCAGACCCTGCGAAAGCTCCCAGGGCTGCATGGCAACGTCCGTGGCCCATTCCGTGTCTCCAATCTTGACTGTCGCTTGTCCTGCCATCACGGCCTCCCCGGGACACGCTTGACGCCGTTGAGCTTACTTTCCAGACTCATCTGACCCGATGCGAAGTCCTTGCTCTCGATATCGGAGCCGCCGAACATGGCGACGTCGAAGTTACGGTGCCACCGTGCCGACGCCTTGAAGTCGGTCTTCTCCTCGAATTTCTTGCCGCGGCTGGCTCTAGGTTTCATTCCTGGAGGAGTTATCGCCGTCATCCCGTTGAGAAAAGACTCACTCGTCGTATCTTCCCGGTAGTTAATCGGGGCATTGACCCCGAACTCTTCATGATTCGCATATTTACCCATCCTGTTTACCTCCATTCCACAGCTTCTGGTACCATTCCTTTTGCTCCTCGCCGGAGACTTTGCGGTACCGCATCGTGGTGGTTATGCTCTGGTGTCCCAAATGTTCTTGGAGCAGCCTGATCCCGTCACCCGAGTCATTCTGCTTGACCGCCATGACGGCGAAGGCGTCACGCAGCCGGTGTGGGCTGACGTTGTGTTCCTTGCCGCTCTCGGAGTTGACCAGGAGCGGCAGCCGGGCTTTTTCGGAGCATTCCTTGACGATCTGCCAGGCCCGGTGACGGCTCAGGTCAAATATCAGTTTCGTTTTTGAATTGGCACCGCCGCGTCCCAGGTACTCCTTCAGCATCTTCAGGGTTTCTTGGTCCAGCGGCAGGACACGGAACTTGCGGTGCTCTTTTTCATCGGCAACCGCCTTTTCCACCTTATGACCGCAGACCGGGCAGAACTTATGCCCTCTCCCTAGCCTCGCGCCGCACTCCGGGCAGGAGAGCTTGATGCGCTGTTTCAGGTGCTGGATAGTCACCAGCCCCTGCTTGAAATCGATATCCCCAGCCTTTATCCCCAGCGCCTCCGATACACGGCAGCCCAGGTGAAACAGCAGACGGATAAGCAGTCTGTCCCGCAGATAATCCGCGGCCTGCTCCAGCCTTTCAACCTCGTCCGGTTCCAGATAAGCCCTGGTCATTATTCCTCCGCTCCTTCGGTAACCATCGGCATGACCATCCCCAGCATCATGAGCGGCATCATCATGCCTAGCATGCCTGTAAGGTCAGAGCCGCCGCTCTCTCCGGCAATATCAATAATGTTATCGATTTCAGCCATAACCTCGGGCTTCTCCTCTATCTTCACGTAGAGGTCATAGTCGTTCCCTCCCGAGATACCCCCGATGCCGGCAATGCCGGCGCCGATGATCTCGATATCCAGATCACCGGACACTGAAGTGTATTTGTCGGGTGAGTCGGGGCAAGAGAGCGTTGCCCTGGCGCTGAGTATCTCGTCGAAGCCGAAGAAACCTCTTTGTCCGATGCTGCCGTACAGGGTAAACTCATACGCCGGCCCTTGATATGGAACAGCGACACTCACCCTGAGGACATCGCCGGCCATCAAGGCCAGCCTGTCCTCAAGCGGCACCAGCCACCCGGTACCTGGCCTGTAGACATCCAAACCGCTGATCATATCCTTTACACCTTTGTGTAGCCGGTAATGCTGATCTCACCGAACTGGGAATCGGGTGTTTGAGCCAACACTTCTACGACGTCGAGCAGGGTCGGCGAGATGACCTTGGGTATCGTGCCGCCGATCTTGGCGTAGAGGTCATAGACACCTGCCGAAAGAGCAGTGGTAATGTTGACATCCACGTAATCCTCGCGGTAGTTCCAACTGGCGTCTTCGGGCACGCTGATGGTCTTCGAGGCGTGCAGCACCTCGTCGAAACCAGCCCACCCCGAGTTGCCGATGGCGGCGTAGAGCGTCTGGCTTTCCGCCTTACCCAGGTGGGAATACCGGCAGGTGATCCGGAGACTGTCCCCGGCCTTTACCTGGACGTTGGCCAGGGGCAGCAGCAGAAGCCCGTACTGCGATGGTAAATAGACTGCGCCCATATTTAACTACCTCCTTGAATAGCTTGTTATTTCGATTGAGCCGAACTGCGATGACGGGACGGATGCCAGATTCACGACTTTGGTCATCTCGTCGTCGAAGTGCCATGATCCGTCGGCCCCGTAGTAATAGCTGTAAGCGTGAACCGTCATCTTCTTGTCCGGCATGATGAAGTAACCGTCAAAGGAATACGTAGCTCCCCCGTTAACGTTAGTGCTCGGCTCGGGAAAGCTGATGCCCGGCCAGGGCGAGACACCGTACTCCAGGGCTCCGCCCACCAATATGCCGATGGCCGCCGAATATGTGTTCTTGACCTTGACGGTTATATCGACACGGCTGCCGGCCTGGGCCTCGCCCGGTGCCACGATCTCAACAATGTCAGCATACTGTGCCATTCGACATCTCCCCGCTACTCGCAGTCATCGTCCTTCCATGTACTCCGAACGCACTTGGCGAAGATCATTCCACCGAAGGACACCACCAGGGCGCCGCCGGTGATGATGACATAGCCGTAATCGGCCCCGGAGATCCATTCGGTAAGGACGCCGGCTAACGTAATAAAACACCCCACCGTCTCCAGGGCGATGGCCAGGTTTCTAGTCAGTTTCATGCTGGTCTCCTTCATGCAAAGGGTCTGTCTTATCCGCGGCTGAACCTTCCTTCAGGGTGGACCCGGCTGAATAAAGCCCTCCGGCAGCCATGCCGGCGATGATGCCGTTGAACAGGGCAGTCACCCAGTCCGAGGATGCGCTCGCTCCCAATGCCCAGCCAGCGACCAGGTTGATTATCAAGCCGAAGCCCAGCGCTACCAGGGGATAGAAACGCGTGTCGGTGATAAAGGGCTTGAAAAGCTGGACCAGCCCAAGTATCAGGGGAACGCCGCCCAGCGCCACTATGGATGTGATGAATTCATTGCCTTCCATCAAATACCTCCTGTCATCCCGGTCATCATGGCCATCATCATGATCATGTTCATGGCCGAGGTCATATCATCTGTTGGCGCCGATGTCTGCGCCACCTGCCCCAGCATGGTGCCCATCGCCGGCAGTCCGAAGCCGTAGGCGTTGTCTTTCTTTACCGGAGCGTCTGCCGGCTTGGTGGAGAAGTAAGGGGCAAACTGTCTCGCCTCGGTCCAGCGAAACGGCCAGCTCTCACCATAAGCACGCCGGCCGCTCTCCCAGAGCAGGCCGGTCAAACCTGAAAGCATGGGCGCTGCAAAGCTGGTACCAGTTTTATATTCATACTTCTCATCATCCTTATTGCTGGCCATCTCCAGGTTGGTGCCCCACATAACAAAGTCGGGCTTGGTTTCGCCCTGCACGGTCGGACCCCGGGCCGATTTCTCCCAGACGAGGAGCTCATCCATTGTCTCTATAGCCCCGACAGCGATCACTTCCGGCTCGCAGGCGGGAAGCATAATCGTCGTCATCTTGGGACCGGAGTTACCCGCTGCGGCGACGACATCGAGACCATACACCAGGGAGGCCTGCCGGCAGGCCTCTCTGACAGGGTTGTCCTCGTCGCCGTCGTCTTCCCCGCCGAGGCTGAGATTGATGACATTGGGATAAAGCTCATCAGTCGGCCATAGTCCCTGCCTCCTGGCTTCTTCAGCCAGGTCACAGACCCGGTCGATGCCGAGGATGATGCTCTCGTCGCTGCCGATTCCCTCGTCGCTGATAACCTTGATATTCATGACGGAAGCACCGGGCGAGACACCGGATTTTTCGCCTATCCCGTGCATGCCCCCGGCGATGATGAAAGCGACCTGGGTGCCGTGCCCGAAGATATCATCCGCCGACGGAGAGTCGGTGAAATCAGCCTCATAGATGACCTTGTTCAACAGAGACTGGTGCGTCTTCCTGACGCCGCTGTCCAGCACTGCGACGGTGAGACCGGCGCCGGTAAGCGGCGGGCTGAAGTAGGAGCGCAGCAGGTAGAAGACATCGGAAACCGTCTCCACCGGCGGCGTCTCCGCCATCACCTGGTCGGTCTTGTATTCCTTGAGAGGCTTGACCTTCAAGCCGGGGACACGGGACAGCTTCTCAAGCTGCACCTCGTCAAGTTCACAGAACACGCCGCTCAAGAGCTTTGACCTGGTAATATTCAAAGCTCCGGCTTTTTCCGCCTCGGCGATTACCTGGTCGGTGATCATTTCTTTGCTAACAATCGAATATCTCATCTCTCACCTCGTAAACTTGAGTTATATCGCCCTGTCCGCCGCCAGCTTGTTGGGTATGTTTGCGCCCTTGATCCTGGCTGCCAGCGGAGGCCCGGGCAGCGTGGTAAAAGTCTTGTAAGCCGCCGTGCCGTGACCGTGATCAGATCCCATCGGGTTGGATGCCACGGCCCTGAAATAGTAGAGAGTACCAGGCTTCAACCCGGCGACGTCGGCAGTGAAATAGCCCTGGTTGATGGTCGGATTTTCCTCCGTCACCAGCTGCCAGTCGGTGACCTCACCGAAAGCAAGGGTCTCGCCATACTCGAATCTGCCCTGGCAGATCAGTCCGCCGTCGAGCATCAGCCGGCCTCTCAGCCGCGCGGAATAGATATCGACATTCTGGGCATCGTACGTGCCTATCAAGGGCGGCGATTCATAATCAAGCTCAAGCAAAGCCTTCCGGTCGGTATAGTTAAAGCAGGACAGCACCGGGCCGCAGCCCTGGTACAGGCCGCCGTTGGGAAGGTCATGCTCAATTCCGGCTACATCGAAGTTGGCGTTGCGGATGCCGATGCTGACCAGGTTGCTAAAATCGAGGTAAGCCAGGCCGTCGTTGTTCAGCTCGAAATCATTTCTCGCGCCGACTACCAGGTCGTCGTAATGAACATCCACGCCGCAGAACGGGATCGAACCAAAATTAATAAAGTCGGCGGCAACAATATCTCCCGGCGTACCGGGAGTGAAGGCATAGACGTTGTAGGTCGGCGTGGTGCCCCAGGATGTCTTGGAGTTGACCCAGACTTTTACCCTACCTGCAACGGCAACGGCCCCGGGCGGCATACCGTTGTAATCACCGGCGTCATAGTCGGTTCGCGGGTCCCAGATGGCACCGAATCGTCTGAGCCAGTCCCAGGGATTGTTGGCTGGCAGATGGGAAGCCGATCCGGCAAACTGGAGACCCACGTAGTCGGTTCCCGTATACCCTTCGTAATGGGTACCGGCGCCGGTTATCAGGTCTTCCCAGGTGGCGTAAGGGGCAGCCGTCACCCAGCGCCGGGGCATGCCTGCCTTGACGAATACACACTTGTCGATCCAGTTTTCCCTTGTCGTCCTGCTCATAATATTTCCAATTCAGCGGTCTATCCTGGCGCTACCGAGTACCACACCCGGACGCCCATCTGGACATCGCAGAAGATCATGTAGTTTAAGAGCGGCCTGGCCAGCAGCCACTGGAACTCGTAAACGCCGTTCCCATTCACGATATTCGAGACATCGATAGTCCCGAAACAGACGTCCCCGCCTTCCCTGGTTTCGCCTTCGATGGCGTACTGAGTATCAACGAAGTTGATCGCGTCGCCCCAGGCACCCGGTGTATCTTCTCTGACCTGTATCACCTGGCTTGTTTCCGGGACGGTACCGACGTTCAAGCGGTTGGCGCCGGCATTGGTGTTTTCGAGCATCCTGAACTTGAACATGGCCACCGCTCTCAGCACCGACGCCCCAGAGGGCAGTTTTTCTACCGTTACGGCAGGGAGTTCCTTGGTCTCGCCGGCGGCATCGATCTCCACCTCGGCCTCGTCGACCGTTTCGCTCCAGAAGTCCATGCAGAGCAATTGATTTCCACTCGATACGACCACCTGGGTGATATCGCTCTGTATTCCGGTGATGCTGGTCTGTATCTGCGAGATTAGCTCCTTGATATCGGTGATATCGAGTTTTTCCGCCTTGCCTTCAATGTAAAACTCACCGGGCATATTCCTGCCTCCCTTCGGTCAACAGCTTGCGCTCTTCCTTTGCGGCAACCGGCTCTGTCTTCTTTTCATCCCTGGCAGGCCTGGCCGCCGCGACCACGGTGCCGATCATCATGAACGGGACCATCATGTAAAGCAGCGAGCTCCAGTCGAAACCGGAAGAACTGGTGCCTCCCGGCCACGTCGGTGGTAAGACTCCAGCGGTGGCCGGAGACACAAGTAAGGTGACTACAGAGTCAGTTGCCTCTTCGGTCTCCCGCTCCACCAGGAGTATCGCCAGCTCGCTGTCGCTCTCGTCGAAACGTAAAGCACCTCTGAGTCGTACAAAATCACCCGGAGCTACCTTGAACCAGGTATAGCCGAATACGGGCAGCACCTCTTCGCTGATGACCGCCCCCTCGCGGGACAGCCGGGCCATCAGGGTATATTCCTTTTCCGTATCTCCCGGGTTGGCTACGTAGATGCTGCAGCCCAGGTCGTAGCCGGGCTCGTAGGTTATCCAGGGCGCCAGGTCCCAGAAGATGTCGCCCAGGGTACCGGACATGACGTTAACCGGTGTCATCGGAGATCCACCTCCTCTCCCCTGAAGGCTTTCTTTACCAGCGACAGCGCCCAGGCGCCGATGGCTACCATGATGGCGATATCGATGGCGCCGGCAACTATTGCCTGCCAGAACTGCGGCTGGTACGACCCGGCCGGGTAGTAGCTGTAATACTGCTGCGGTTGATAGTTCATCCGGCAGCCTCCTTTACCTGCTTCGGTTTTTCTTTCGCCGGAGACATGAGGGGCTTCATCAGGCTCGTCATGAGCCACATCATCAGCAGCATCATGCCCATGTTGACCAGACTGGATATCAGGCTCTTGATGGAATCGGGCAGGATGAGCCAGATACCGGCGGTGAGCAGCGGGGGCAGAACCGTCATACCCACGATACCGATGATGATCGGCAGCCAGGGCATACCCTTCTGCCAGACCAGGTAGACCGAGCTCGAGCCGATATCGGCGTAGACGTAATACGCGCTGCCCGGCCAGGACTCGACGCCGGCGTCACGGCAGGCTTGCTCTATCTTGCCGAGGACCTCTTCCGATACCTCTTCGGCAAAGTCGAGTCGTACCAGGACAAGGGCACCTTCTTCCGCACTGTCCTCAAGCGGGCTGAAGGTGCCCAGATCCTGAATATCCTGAGCCTGTCCGATAAGGACAGCCCTGTATCCCGGTGGGACGAAAGCACAGGGCA
>JAQTTS010000416.1 GCA_028710655.1 Dehalococcoidales bacterium | reverse complement strand
TGACATCGATAAGAAATACCTGGGTACAGACCAGGCTGCCGGTGCTAACACCAACTATGACCTGGCGGCAGCTGGACAGCTCGGTGCTGACCTGAGACTGGTAGGCAGCGACAAGATTACCGTGGTGGCCACCGTAACCGCCGCGGGCGGTACGACCGCCGACCGGAAGGTTACCCTTAACCCGTTCGGGCGCAAATCTACAAGGCTGGTGTAGCCATGCATAGGGAGGTGCAAAGATGCCCTATGCGATGGTGCCGCCGGGGTATAAGGCTGTCCTGTTAGGCTCAGCCAGTAAAATTGAGGATTTGGGCACCTTCGCCCCGCTTGAAGAGAGTTCGGCGGAAGGTGCCCTTTTCTTAGTTCGGCTAGATTTTGCCGAGTTTCCTTCGGCAGAGGCACTCTCTCAACTGGAGCAGGCGTGCCTCGATGCCGGAGTCGAGCTGTGGCCGGGCTACGACCACGTGGTCTACGCCGACACGAGTCAGCCTTCCGTTTATCTTGCCTGGCAGAAGGGCTTGGCCTGGATGCCCATCATTATTGGACTACTGGTCACCGTGGTGCTGCCGCCTCTCCTTGGTTCAATTATCTGGTGGCTTCTGCCTGAAGAGGTAAAGAGCCTCATTACCGGCCTCATTAATATGGGGATGATGGTAGTCGTCATGTTTATCATGATGCAGTTTATGAAACCACTTACCGCCCAGGAGAAGCCCAAAAAGGTAAGGACCCCGGAGAAACCGGAGCAGCTTGTGGAGGCAAAAGCATGAGCCCGTACCCTCAAGAATACGACTATGTTTACTCTCCGTCCCAGTACCAGGCAATGCAGTGGCAGGGTCTTTTAGGCACGCTGATGGGGGTGGCTATCCTGGTGGCCATGGGAGCCTGGGCTTTGTCGCTGGTGAAGAAAGCCATTAAGGGCGAGGAGGTGAAATACCCGCTATGAAATTTGAAACCATGCAGTCCAGCGTGATGGCTGGCAGCCTGGGAGACATCTTCTGGGACATCGCCCCGCTGATAATTTACTCGCCGGGCTTTGACCTGGGCTGCAATCTGTACGTGGCCAATCCCACGGATGTCGAGAAGGAATACGCCCTGATGGCGAAGCTCACCCGGGATACCACTACCATAAGCGAAGAAGCCATTCCGGTCTTTGGCTACACCTGGTTCAAAGTTGCACCCGGAGATTTCGTGACACTTAAGGGCGCACTGCGATTTACCGAGTCCAATGCCGACCTCACCCTCTCACTCATAGAACGGGAAACCGGTGAGGTAACTGACGCGGTGGCTACCAGGCTGTTGGCGCCGACGACCAGCGCCTTGCCGCCGACCTGGCCGGGAGCACCGGGGACCGGTGAGACGGGCACGGACTGGAGCTCGATGCTGAGCATGATGATGCCGATGCTGGCATTCGTTATGCTGGGGATGGTAATGGTTTCCGCTGTCAAGCCTCGCAAAGAGAAGGAAAAGCTGCCGTCCGGGAGGGAAGCATAATGCCTGGCGAGTTTTATGTCGAAAACAAAAAGGAAAAAGTTGACCTCACCGAGATAAAGAACATAATCTCCGAGGTTCAGAACAATATTAGCCAGCTCCAGACCAGCATCACCAATGTTCAAAGCAACGTCACCACGCTGGTAACTAAATCTGAAGGCGTAGCCCCAGTGACCGGCTCAACCACAGCCGACTGGCAGACTGCCGAAGCAGATATAGCCTCTATTGGCAGCGAGGGCGCCCGAAACAAGATTCACGACCTGTCGCTTTCCATTCACAACCTGGTAGGCACAACCATCACCGTCCGGCTCTACAAGAAGGTCAATGGAGTGGAAAGGAAGTGCTATGAGCAGACATTCAATGCCGCTGCGGACCCTCCGGGACTGCCCATCATCAACGGAACATGGGGGATTCACGGGGTTCTGAGGGTAACCCTCCAAAGCAACAACGCTGCCGACAATGGCAAGGCGGTGGATTACGACGGCATGCTGGAGGCGATGTCGTGAGCGTGCTGATAGCACCGGCAAAGGCGGCGCTGGTCTTCCTCGTTGATGGCGGTGGCGAAGCTATCACGGCCGGAGTGAAAGGCTACCTTCGAATGCCTTTCAACTGCATCATCGAGCGGGTTACCCTGGTTGCCGACCAGGTAGGCTCCATCCAGGTCGACATCTGGAAGAGCACCTATGCTGCCTTTCCGCCCACCGACGCTGGCAGTATCACCGGCGGAAACGAGCCTGAGATAACTGGAAGCAACAAGAGCGAGGATGTCAGCCTTACCGGCTGGTCTACCTCTCTTAATGAGGGGGATATCCTGGCATTTAATGTCGACAGCACTACCGGCATTGCCAGGGTAACAATAAGTTTGCAGGTGAGGAAGAGATAGAATGCCGAGCTACACAGTAGCCACCATAACCAGCACCCCGGCCCTCTCTACCGAAGGAGGCGGCCGGAACATGGCCGTTGCCAGTGACGGCAAACTGTGGGCGGTCTATTCCAAAAAGCCGGCGGGAATCAACTACCACCAGGTATACGCCGCTTTCAGCTCAAATGATGGACAGACCTGGACCGAAGAGCGAGTCACCTTTGGCTACGATAACAAGCACCATTTCTTCCCGGCGATAGCGGTGGACGCCTTTGATAATCTTCACATCGTCTATACCTCGACCGGCCGGGCACCATTTACGGGCAGATGGGGCACCTTTTACCGGAAACGTGGTCTTGGCGGCTGGGAGGCTGAGGAGACAGTCGCCCTGCTGGATGTGGCCAATCCGGGTCAGGACTACCCGGCTATCGCTGTTG
>JAQTTS010000415.1 GCA_028710655.1 Dehalococcoidales bacterium | reverse complement strand
AGCCATGGGAGCTGGAGCGGCGATAGGATTCGCCAAAAAAGTCGGCAAGGGCGCAGTTGGAGCTACCTACAAGGGCAGCAAATGGGTTGGAGGGAAAGCTGGCGGAAGAATATGGAAAGCCGCTGAAGACCGACTGGGCGTAAGAGAAGGAGTAAAGGGCGCTATCAGTGCGGTTGATAGATCAAAGCTCGGCTGGGCAGCCAGATGGGCAATCCCAAGCAAGCTCCGCGGGTATAGCGAAAACCTGGCCGCAATAAATGTGCAGAAAAAAGGGCTTGACCAGGAATCTTCTGTGGCGCTAATGGACGGCATGGTAAGCGGCCGCTTCGCCGGCGTTGAAGCAGCCGCAGCTATGTCAATAATTAAAGACCGCGGAGACGGCGAAGACGTTATGCAGGCGTATATGCGAAAATTTAATTACGACAAAAACGATCCTGAGGTATATACCAAGCTCTTTTCTGACAAAAGGTTCCTCCAGGACAAGCACATGCTGCGAGCCCTTGAGGTGTTAGAGGGAGCAGGAATGAGAGGAAAAGCCTTGAGAAACGAGCCGCGTTTGGCGAGAATTGGCATAGCCGAAGGCGTTATGGACAAAGACGGGCACAGATTAACCGCAGACGAAGCAGCTAAGAAACGAAAGGAAGCAATAAACAATATTATAAAAAAGTCCAAGCCCTCTGATGTTGCTACTTGGGAACAGGAAGTCGTTGATGATGATGAGGTTATGGAAAGCGCCATAGCCCTTGGAGACGAAAACGTGATAAGAACTATCGGCTCCCTAAAGGGAGGTGTCGCTCGCGGAATGGGGGCTGTGGATAGAATGTTTTCAAGGTATGTCCGGAAAAACAATCTCGACCCAAACGACAATACGCAAAACTGGCAGTCCTACATGGACCACCTTACTACAACCTATGGAAGAAACGGCTATGTTGAGGCATTAAAAAACAACAGAATGCAGTCTCAGGGGTGGCATGTAACCGGTACTTATCTACCTGAAAAAGCTGCAGCCACTTCGCCAGGAGCAGCCGCCATATCCACTCCTCCAAGCAGCGCTGCCGGAACACCACCTCCGCCAACACCTCCTCCGCCGCCAGGAAGAAAACCAGGCGGGAGCGCTCCTCCGCAAGGAAGTAGTCCTACCGGCCAAACCCCACAAGGAAGAAGCCAATACAGAGCGAGAAGAACTCCGCCTAGTCCGCCCGGAGGGACACCAACAACATAAAAAGGTAAATGAAAAGGGAGGGTCACTTTGACTCTCCCTTTGCCTTTTTCAAGGCCTTCTAGGTACACCTCCGTGTGTGCCACCACCACCTGCAGCGGCAGGACTGCCTCCAGGAGCCCCGCCAGTTGTGCCACCACCGGAACTACCTCCTCCACCGCCAGGACCGCTAGTCTTAGGCGGAGGAGGCTGTAAAATAACCTGAGGCATCGGGCCAGGGCCTCCCAAAACATACATGGTGTTACCTGGCGCAGACATCACCTCAAGTTTCCGTAAATCCACAGCAGCATCGCCAAGAGTCAACACCGCTTGGATGCCCCTAGCAGCGCCCTGGCCAACTAACTCCAGGCGCTTGCTTTCGCCTACGCCGACCGTAACTAGCCTTCTTTTCTCTGCATCGGCGTCGACTAAAACCTTCTCCCTGTTCCGCTCGGCGAGATACTTCTGTAATGTCGCACGCCTTAATTCGCCCAAGCTTTCGGCTGAGGTAGGGTCATAAGACTTGACCCCAAGCGAAACAAGTTCCACCCCATAAAGATCGCGGAGTTGCTTCACCAGCCCTTCGGCCCCCAGTTTTCTGAAGACCTCTTCTCCGAGGTCTTTTTTCAGCCGAACCCAGTTCTCGTAGGTGTCGGTGGACAAAACGAACCGTACGCATGGTTCTATCAGGTTGATGGTTGTTTCCAACCAGTTCTCAACCCTAGAGATGGCTGCCTTCTTCGGGTTAACAACCCGAATACGCAAAACCATCCCAATGTCCAGCGGAAGGAGCTTCTTGTCTTCTGCCGCCAGAACCTTGGCGAAATAGACGTCGTCCTTGAGCAGGACGTAGTCCAGCCTCTGCCTCGGATGCTCCTGAATCTCGCCGTCGTGGGTCATGTTGGTCCAGCTAAAGTCGTAAAGATAGATGTCGCACAGCGGCCAAACCCCGTAAAAGCGGAGTCCTCCGAAAAACCTCCTGCGAACAGTTGTGTCTGGGATAATATCCCAAACATCCACAACAAGTTCAGAGGCCGAGTCAGCGGGGTCTTTTCTCTGCTCTTTCCGAGCAACAGTATGACCGTCCCACTGAACCAGTTCTTCTTCCAAGGCGTCGCCTCGGACTACGATCTTCGAAGTTCCCTCGGCTACAAAAGTGAAGAACAGGTTGTTGGGCGCCCACCAGAAGTAGACCATAAGGAACCCGGCGACCAACAAGAGGAGCGGACTGGCGAGCGCGACTAGCAAAACAAGCAGCCAGCTGACGCTCGCAGCAGAAACGCCCGCTGCGACAATCGCAGCTAAAGCAGCTACTCCCCAGAAGATTGATTTTACAAGAATCCGTCCCCTGGATGCTGGCTTCTTTTCTTTCCTATCTTCCCGCGCCGACTGGCTTCCTTCTGACTTCCGGCCGAGTGCCATAAAAGCCAGAACGATCAACGCAACGATCGAAAGGATAATGGCGACCGGTGCGAAGAAAAGCGAAGCCATGGGCGCCACTGTGTTGAGGAAGCCAACCGTGCCCAAAAGAAGGACATTGATCACCAACCACAACAGCACCGCCCATACTAATCCCCATACCCGTTTC
>JAQTTS010000414.1 GCA_028710655.1 Dehalococcoidales bacterium | reverse complement strand
CAGAAATAATACTAACGCTGGCGGCTGACCCGGAGACTCCTCATCCCTATGTCAAGACGATTATTGCATTGCCGCCTGAAATCGTCCGATGCGGCGACATATGCGGGCGAGGCATCAGGTCTCACGGCTCCGAAGCCGAAGGGCATGCATGTATGGACAGGGCTTTACTGCGCCCCCAATGCTGACATGACTCCATCGTCATTCCAACCATACATCCAAGCACATCGCCCTCAAAACAGGTGTTGGCGAACACCTTTGGGAGGAGTTCACCCGCCGATACGTATCAAGTCAATGAATAGACTCATAAAATGAGGATTGAAAGTTTATTCTGATAAAACATGAACCATCGATGCTGAGCAGTTTCAATGGATATACTCACAAAAAGAGGACTGAAAGCAAATAAGGAGCTAAATAATAGAAAAATAGATATAGGTTTCAATGGATAGAATCACAAAACGAGGACTGAAAAGCTCCGCACCAATAGAAGCCGAAGAGAAAAAGTGGTGAAGAGGTATCATGCCGCGAGAGAGAGTCGAGTTTCCCTTGACGGGAAATGTGCTCGGAGTCAATGTTACAGTCGGTTGTGAAGTTACCGAAGAGGACACCATTTGCATCCTCGAGTCAGTGAAAATGGAAAATCCTATCATGGCACCATGCAGAGGTCGTATTGTCGAGATAAACCCCACTCCTAGGCAGGTTGTCGAAGCGGGCGATGTCGTGGCTGTGATAGAGTGTTAGGGTATTCAATGAAATCCTCCTCTACTAACTGGTACAATCTGCAAGTCGGTGAAGTCCTCTCCAAGCTCAAAACCAGTCGGGACGGCTTGAAGCAATGGGAAGCCCAAACAAGACTGGAACAGTACGGACCCAACGAGCTGACAGAGAAGCATAAAATATCGCCCTGGCAGATTTTCTTAGGTCAATTTAAGGATTTTCTCATTATTATCCTTCTGGTGGCAGTAGCCTTATCCGCAGTCCTGGATGAAATCGCCGATGCTATTGTCATTGCAATAATCGTTATATTTGCCGCAGGGCTGGGCTTCATACAGGAATACCGTGCGGAACGTGCCATGGCGGCACTCAAATGCATGGCGGCGCCCACGGCATCGGTGTTGCGCGATGGAGTCGAGAAAGAGATCCCAGCGCGCGAGCTTGTGCCAGGCGATGTTATTGTCATCCGCACGGGTGACAGCATTCCCGCCGATTCCCGCCTTATCGAGTCGGTTAATCTAAGGACTGATGAAGCACCCCTCACCGGGGAATCAGTACCAGTTGAGAAAATCGCTGGCGCTCTTGAAGGAGATGCTAACGTTGGCGACCAGCAAAATATGGTCTTTCTGGGTACCGCAGCCGTCTATGGACGTGGGTTGGCAGTTGTAACCGCCACAGGGACCGGAACGGAATTCGGCAAGATTGCCATCATGCTCCAGGAGGTCAAGGAGGAAAAGACACCTCTCCAGATGAACCTGGATAAAATGGGCAAGGGGATAGGTATCGGCGCGCTGGCACTAACTTTTATTCTATCAACCATCGGCGTCCTGCGTGGTCGGGAGATACTGGAGATGCTCATCTGGGGTGTAAGCCTGGCGGTCGCCGCCGTGCCCGAGGCTTTGCCTGCCGTGGTGACCATCTCCCTAGCATTGGGCGTCCAGCGCATGGTGCACAGGCATGTCCTCATTCGCAGGCTACCTTCAGTGGAAACGCTTGGCTCAACGACGGTCATATGCTCGGACAAGACAGGCACGTTAACGCAAGACCAGATGACAGCGCGCTGTATTTATATTGATGGCAAGCTCGTCCATGTCTCCGGCTCGGGCTATGAACCCAGAGGAGAGTTCTCGCTAGATAACAAGACGCTTAATCCCGGGGATAGCCCCGCACTTATGATGTTCCTTACCATCGGAGCCGTCTCGTCTGATACCTTTCTGGACAGCGAAGATAACTCGTGGCGGATTAAAGGAGACCCCACTGAAGGTGCACTGGTAGTAGCCGCCGCTAAGGCGGGACTATGGCAAAAAGACCTGCTCCAGCGATACCCGCGCATCGGCGAGATTCCCTTCTCCTCCGAGACCAAGCGCATGACCACAGTACATCGCACCGGGCGGCAGGAAAGCATTGCTTATTCCAAGGGTGCCGCCGAGGTTATACTGGGCACCTCGAAATACATCCTGTCCGACGGCACGGAGCGGGAGCTGACCCAGAAGGACAGGGAAGAAATCGCCCATATCGGGCAGACGATGGCAGGCGGCGCCCTTCGTGTGCTGGGCTTGTCTTATAAGAAGCTTCCTTGCGACGCGGACATTTCCCCCCAGATTGAGAAAGACATGGTATTTGTCGGACTGGTGGGCATGATTGACCCGCCGCGGGAGGAGGTGAAAGGTGCGGTCAAGCTCTGCGATACAGCCGGAATTAAGACTGTGATGATAACAGGTGACCACAAGCTGACGGCTGTGGCTATTGCCAGAGAGTTGGGTATTCTCAAAGAGGGCATGGCACTCACCGGGGCGGAATTGGATAAGATGAACGATGCCGAATTTGAGGCGATGGTGGACAAAATAGAAGTCTATGCCCGGGTTTCTCCTGCCCATAAGCTCCGCGTGGTAGAGGCACTGACCAGGCGAGGACATGTAGTGGCTATGACGGGCGACGGGGTGAATGATGCTCCCGCCCTGAAGAAAGCGGACATCGGTGTGGCGATGGGTATTACCGGTACTGATGTCAGTAAAGAAGCCGCCGATATGGTGCTTACCGACGATAACTTTGCATCTATTGTCGCCGCCGTGGAGG
>JAQTTS010000413.1 GCA_028710655.1 Dehalococcoidales bacterium | reverse complement strand
AACATGCCCTGCATTGCCCGTGCAGCCGCACCCAGAGCGTTTAGAGTCTCCAGCCACAAAACAAAGTTGGCCGGAGCTTTAATCGGCACGGTAAACCCTTGCGCCTCCAGGACAGCATCTATCTCGACTGCAATCTTGGCAATAAGTGATTCCACCTGCGTCTGGGTCGGTGTGGTAGTGGTCGAGATGGGAAACTTAGGTACCAGTTCTTGAACGTCTGAAAGTTGACAGTATGCCATGGTTATTTCCCCTTCTTGACAGGTTCGATCTTTTTGTTGATATTGACTCCCTGCAGAGCCATAGCCCGCACCAGGTCAGCAGGTGATTCAGCTTCCAACCTTTTCAGGTCGTCTGCATCGGCCTTGATAACTCCGGAAATAGTAACTAATATCTCCATGTTCTATCCCTCCCTTTCAACACAGATTAAATTCGGTAGTAATATCCAGTTGTTCTCCTTAACTGCATCCGTCACAATATAGCGGATAACCTCAAAGCCAGGCTGGCATTTAACCCGCATGTACAATAGTTCGCTGTCAGACCTGTGCTGCACCGGGAATATCCAGCAGGCGTCCGGCCTGTACTGATAGATTGAGCAGGTGTTCCCCTTCAAGAACGGACAGCCCTTCGAACAATCAAAATAGAGTGTGTCATCCTCTCTCCTATACAAATCAGGGACGTTGATCCCGGCTTGCTTTAATCGCTTGATGTCATGCTGACCCACGGGTACCTGAGGATAATTACAGCAGCCGCCGCAATTGCCCGGAGGACAGTTCAGAAGGTCATGAACTATGCGGACAGTCGAGGGGTTGTACTTATAAGGCAATGGAATGTCGTGATTCTGGAGGTTCACAAAGGCATCTTTCCAGAAGTCCTCGTTATCGATAAAATCCTTGCCGTTCCATCTGGCATATAGTTTAGCTTCACCCGGGGTTAATTCTTTCAAATCTTTCCTCCTTTACAGGTTCTAGAAGTAAGGCCAGCCCATATTGCTGAGCTGGCCTCAAGATTAGAAGCTGTAAAGTCTAGGTATTGTGGATAAGGATGGCAGTCCGGGGATCGCCGAAACCTCTCTCGTATCTGGCATCTACGCCGTACAGGAAGGTCTTGTTCAGGAAGACATGAGAGTCACTCGGATTGTCCACCTGGTTGAATTCGGGATTCTGGCGGTTCTGGAAGATGAGAGGCTTGACCTCTTCATTGGTGCAGAGCATGAACCAGTCATCAGTGTCGGCATCGATCCAGGGGCTGACTATAATCTGTTTGACATACTTTTTCTCTGCCCTTTCCCGATTGGCATAATCGGCATTCAGAGCTTCCATGATCGGAATCTCCATCAGCGGAGAGCAAACAATGGTGTCTGGCATTAGATTCATCTTCTTGCCCCAGTCATCACAGAAAGCCGCCATCTGGACAGCAGCAGCGGCAATACCAGCCCGGATTTCAGCAGCGCTGTCGGAATAGTTCCCGGAGAGGATGTTGTCGATTGTCCCTGAATCCCCGATTTTCCGGGTATCGTGGAAAAAGTAAGATCCGTCATAAGCGGCAATGCTCTCACCATCATCCAGCAGGCTGAACATGTACTCATTGATGTGCTTGAGGTAGGAGCGGGTCAGGCCGCGGACTCTAACCGGGATATGCCCCAGTTTATTGTCTTTAATAGCATTGCGCTCGATCTCCAGAGTGGCTTCCCAGTCCTTGTTATTCAAGGTGTAATTGAAAGGACGCAGGCCGTTGAGCTTCCTCTTATCCTTCCATTCCTGCATGGGGGGAGCAGCGCCCAGCCAGTTGTAAGACTCACCGGAGGTATCGGAATTGAAAACGGTGCTTATCTTCTGCCAGTCGCTCATTTGCGGCTGGAGTTCGCCCAGGGCCTGCATGAAAACAGCCCGGGCATTGGTACGAATTGCAGCAAGGGTATCGCTATTTACTAACATTTAATTACCCCCTTTTCCTTGTAACGTTCAGAGTGATCCCGCTCAAGACGGCATCACAGGCATCATCATCGGCAGTGGTGCCGGTGACTTTGGCGTAAAGCTCCATGTTGGCCGCTACAGTGACCGCAGAGGCCAGGGTTTTGGCAGAAGCCACCAGGGTATCGGCTTCCTTGGATACCTGAGTGATAGCCCCGGCGTCGGTATCAGTGGTGCCTCCAGCCTTGGCTACTGAGGTATACAAAGAGCAGTCCAGAACAGTGGCTTTACCGGTACCCGCTCCGATCCCGGCATGAACAGTATATCCGGTGACAATATCACCCACCTGCAGGCCGACAATCGGCACGTATGCAACCTTGGCAGACTTGTTCTTGGCCAGAGATAGACCGGCCGCAGCAGCCGCCCAGTCAGCATCGCCTCCGCGGTTGTAGAGAGCTGGAGAATTGATCACCAGCGCCTGCTCTCCTACCGGAGCATTAATGCGGAATTTGCCAGAAGTCGCGCTGACATATTCGATGAGTATGCCAGCGGGTACCAGGTTGGTGCTGGTATCATCCAGTGTGGCATCATCTTTGATGTACATCATCTGGCCGACCATGGCCTGAGTAATGGATGTAAAGGTTGCGTCGAATTCCCCGGCAGTCCAGACACGGCAATTTTTACCACCGGCAGCATGACCGGTCAAAGTATTGTCGCATTCCTCAGCAGCCACACCTGCATATCTGTATCCGGCTGTGTCCGCAGCGGGATTCAGGTATCCAGAAGTGTCAATGCAGACGTGGGCTCCTTTGTAGATGTGGACGTTATCAGCCACAGGATAGGCCTTTAAATTGCCTTCATAGCGGCCTATTTCCGCGT
>JAQTTS010000412.1 GCA_028710655.1 Dehalococcoidales bacterium | reverse complement strand
CCCAGAAGATGTCGCCCAGAGTGCCGGACATGACGTTAACCGGTGTCATCGGAGCTTTACCTCCTCGCCTTTCAGCGCCTTCTTTACCAGCGACAGCGCCCAGGCTCCCAGGGCAATCATGATGACGATATCAATCATCCCGGCAACGAGCGCCTGCCAGAACTGTGGCTGGTACTCGGCCGGGTAGTAGCTGTAATACTGCTGCGGTTGATAGCTCATCCGGCAGCCTCCTTTACCTGTTTCGGTTTCTCCTTCGCCGGAGCCATGAGCGGCTTCATCAGGCTCGTCATGAGCCACATCATGAGCATCATCATCCCCATGTTTATCAGGCTGGAAATCAGGCTCTTTATTGAATCAGGAAGTATGAGCCAGATGCCGGCGGTCAAGAGCGGGGGCAGCACCATGGTTACCAGTAAGCCGATGATGATGGGCAGCCAGGCCATACCCTTCTGCCAGACCAGGTAGACCGAGGTTGAGCCGGTGTCCTTATAGACGTAATACTCGCTGCCCGGCCAGGGCTCGATACCGGCGTCACGGCAGGCCTGCTCCAGGTTGCTAAGGACTTCTTCGGATACCTGCCCGGCGAAGTCGAGCCGTACTAAGACGAGGGCACCTTCGGCCGCGCCTTCTTCAAGCGGGGTGAAGGTGCCCAGGTCTGCAACGGCTTGAGCCTGTCCGATAAGGACAGCCCTGTATCCCGGTGGGACAAAAGCACAGGGCATAATTCACCTCCCTGTGCTTATTCCACCAGTCTCTTGCCTCTAAGCCCCCATACCGTCAGGTCAACGCTGACGGCACCGCCGGCAATCGCTGCCGTCTCGCCCGTGGCAACCAGCGTGAGCTTATCCCCGCCGATGAGCCTAAGGGCGTTGCCCAGCTCGTCTGGATCGGCAAAGTCCCGGATTACCTCGCGGTAAACCTTAACCTCATCCGTGCCGTCCCAATAGGCGCCCACCAGCACTAGGTCGTGGTCAAACACGTCCCCGGCGGCAATCTGTGCCTGGGTGGCCGTAAGCCGGTCGTTGGTGTTATAAAACAGCTTGGCGACATCATCACTGACTGGAAAACGGGAGACCCTGAAGTTACAGATGAGATCGCCCGCGGTGAGGGCAGCTTGCTGGTGGACGCGGATCTCGTGGCCCCGGAGGTACCATATCTCGTCCTCGGGCACCTCGATTTCTCCGGTTATGGAAGCGCCGACCACCGCCCCGATGGGCACGGTGATGCTGACCTGTCCATTCCTGGGGTCGATCCGGTCCAGCGTGTGCTGCTTTTCCGCCAGGACGAGCTGCTCGCTCAAGACCTGGAGCGGGAGTCCCATCCAGAAGCCGGACTCGTTATCGTAGACGCCCAGAAGGCTCAATACCTGTCCCAGCGGAGGCACCCATCCCTTGGGAGGCCGCGCGCCCGGATAGCCGGAATACTGCTGCGGAATTATTTTGTTTACCATCTCTTAAACCTCCTTAAAGATTTCACCTCCGGCTAGGACTTGCTGGAGCCGGTGACGCCCTTCATCATGGGCATCAGGATGGCCATCATCATGATCATCATGATCATCGGCATCATGGACGAAAACATGCTGGACATCTGGTCGGTCTGCTGCGGATAGTAGCCCGAGACCGTGCCGTACTGGTACTGCTGCGGCCGGGCCTGCTGCCCGCCAAACTGCTGTGTGTTATACATTGTTGATTCCCTCCTTAAACCTGGTGGTATTATTTGGTTCGTTCTTTTGGTTACTCTTTGGCGGTAACGCCCTTCATCATGGGCATTATCATCGCCATCATCATGACCATCATGATCATGGGCATCATGGCGCTGAACATCCCGGATGTCGGGTCTGTCGTCTGCGTAGGGTAATAGGCGCCTGGGCCGCTCACCTGCATGGCGCCATACTGCCCGGGAGCTACCGGCCCGGTTACTTGCTGTGTTTTGAACATGCTTACCTCCTTGGTCATCGATCGTCGCAAATTTGCTTCCCTGTCAGTGAGCCTGATGTCATTCCCGGGAAGGGGCTCGATTTACCGCCGCCGCGACGGCGACAAATCGATTAAAGGCGGTACCCTCAGGATGACGTCAGGCGTTAGGACGCTACTCAAACATGGCGCGCTTGTAGCCGGCGACTACGACTTCACCCTTGCCGTCGACACCGTCGCGGTAGTGGTCGACGCGCCCTTGCTTGACCTTCATCCCGTTGGGGGCAATGCCGTTCATGCCGGTGCGGAAAGCCTCGGGAGTGGCTTTCTCGGCGTAGGCGATGGGGATGTTCTTTTCCAGTTCAGACCAGCTTGCGTACTTACCCATATGGGCACCTCCTCATTAGTCTTTACCCGGTCGCGGCCGGGTCTTAAAGGGGAGAAGCAACCTGGCCGAAAAGGAAAAGGGGTCAGCCTTGAACCCTTCCGGTCCAGATTGCTAACCCCTTTTCTTGTAGCCCCGAGAGCCGCCGATGAAAAAAGCCCTGAGAGACGGTCTTCACCAGCTAAGCTCTCAGGGCTTACAGTTCAAGCGTATACCAGCGTCCGGCGGCCGTCAAGATATTACGTGCGTATATACGCCCGTGCTAACCTTCAGCCTTGTCCGCTTCTCCGGGCTTCTCCTTCACGCGGATGAGCACGCCGTCGTTGACGATAACCTCGACCCTATCACCGGCCTTGAGGTGGTTGTAGATTACCCACGCCTTGGGCAACGTGACGGCCAGACTGCCCTCACCCACCCGGAACAGTATACGCTCTACCTTTATCGGCATCAGGTTTTACCTCTCGAACATGGCTTCGTTCCAGCGGCGCCACTTCTTCTCCTGGACTTCGG
>JAQTTS010000411.1 GCA_028710655.1 Dehalococcoidales bacterium | reverse complement strand
CCATCCAAGAACGTCATGGAGCAGTCTAAGTAAATTCAGGGCTCCAGTTCCTCCACTCCCCGAGCAGAAAGCGATTGCTAAAGTCCTTTCCACCGTCCAGAAGGCAATTGAGACGCAGGACAAAATCATCGCCGCCGCCAAAGAGCTGAAGAAATCCCTAATGCGTCACCTTTTTACCTATGGGCCGGTGCCAGTCTCGGAGGCTGAAAAAGTGCCGCTGAGAGAGACAGCAATTGGACCGATGCCGGAACATTGGGAAGTAGTGAAGCTGGGGGAAACAACAGAAAAACCAGAATACGGATATACCGCCAGTGCCACATTGGAAAACGTTGGCCCCAAGCTTCTGCGTATCACTGACATTCAAGATGGCAGGGTAATGTGGACATCTGTGCCATACTGCCAATGTTCTGCAAATGATGTTCAGAAGTATCTTCTTCATCCTGGAGACATACTTTTCGCACGAATTGGGGCAACCACAGGGAAAACATTCATGATAATTGATTTTCCCCAGGCTATTTTTGCCTCTTATTTAATCAGGGTTCGTTGTAAAAACTTGCTTCTTCCAGGCTATCTAAATCAATTCACGAATACACAAATGTACTGGGAGCAAATAAACGCTTCAAAGGGCGGACGGCTTAAGCAGGGCATCAATATCCCAGTACTCACAAATCTATTAATCCCTCTTGCGCCGCTCCAGGAACAACAAGAGATTGCTCGTACACTCTCCTTAATAGATGCAAGAATCGTATCAGAGGAAGGCCGTAGGTCCGCACTTCAATCCCTATTCAAGACCATGCTACATCATCTGATGACAGGCAAGGTCAGGGTAAAAGATATGGAGGCTACAGTCTCATGAGCTTACGCAGTGAAAAGCAGGTAGTCCAGAAGCCGCTTGTCCGGTATGCCGTTGAAGCCGGCTGGACATATCTTTCACCGGATGAAGCCCTGCGCCTGCGTCATGCCGAAACCAGTCCGCTTCTCTATGATATTTTCATCCAGAAAGCCCAGAGCCTTAACCCGGGTATTGTCGACCTTCTCAAGGCGGAGGACATTGCCGGCCGTTTTATCCGCGTCCCGCCTAACATCGAGGGCAACCTTCAGGCGTGGGAGTATCTCAAGGGGCTGAAAACCGTGTTTGTCGAAGCGGAGAAGCGGGAGCGCAACCTTCGCCTGATTGACTTCAATAATCCCACTCGCAATGTCTTCCACGTCACCGATGAATTCAGCTTCACCAACGGTGTCCATACTATCCGTCTGGATGTGGCCTTTCTCATCAACGGCATCCCCATCATCCTGATTGAGACCAAAGCTGCCACCCGACTGGACGGCATCGCCGAGGGACTGGACCAGGTGCGCCGCTATCACCGTGAAGGTGCGGAGCTGGCCGCTCTGATGCAGCTTTTCAGCCTTACCCATATGATTCAATATTTCTACGGCGCCACCTGGAACACCTCCCACAAGAACTTGTTTAACTGGAAAGAGGAAAGCGCCGGCAGGGACTTCGAGACGCTGGTCAAGACCTTCGCCGCCCTGGAGCGGGTCCTTCGGGTGCTGCGAGACTTTATTCTCTTTACCCGCAAGGATGACGAACTGCAAAAGGTAGTGCTCCGTCCCCATCAAATGCGGGCAGCGGAGCGTGCCCTAGTTAGAGCTCACGACCCGGCTAAGAAAAGAGGGCTTATCTGGCATACCCAGGGCTCCGGTAAGACTTATACCATGATAACCATCGCCAAGCGGTTAGTTGAAGAATCCGCTTTCAAGAACCCTACCGTGTTAATGCTGGTTGACCGCACCGAGCTTGAAACACAGCTTTTCGGCAACCTGGCAGCGGTGGGACTTGGCAGCGTGGAGGTCGCCACCAGCAAGGAAAGGCTAAAAGAGCTGCTCAGTAACGATACCCGGGGCATTATCGTCTCCATGATTCACAAGTTTAACGACATACCTGCGAAAATCAACACCCGCTCCAATGTATTCGTCTTGGTGGACGAAGCCCACCGCACCACTGGCGGCGACCTGGGGAACTATCTCATGGGCGCCCTGCCCAACGCCACTTACCTCGGTTTTACGGGCACGCCTGTTGATAAGACTGTCTATGGCAAGGGCACTTTCAAGGTTTTCGGCGTTGACGACCCTCAGGGCTACCTGGACAAGTATTCAATCGCGGAGTCGGTGGAGGACGGCACGACCGTACCTCTATACTACTCCTTGGCGCCGAACGAGCTGAGGGTAAATCGTGACGTTTTGGAGAAGGAATTCCTCCAACTGGCTGAGGCGGAAGGCATCAGCGACATCGAGGAACTGAACCGCGTGCTGGATAAGGCGGTCAACCTGAAAAACATGCTCAAGAACCGCGAGCGGGTGCAGCGGGTGGCCCAGTATATCGCTAAACATTTCAAGGAAAATGTAGAGCCGTTGGGCTACAAGGCTTTTATCGTGGGAGTAGACCGCGAAGCTTGCTGTCTGCTCAAAGAAGCCTTGAACCAATACCTACCTAACGAATACTCGAAGGTGGTCATCAGCCCGGGCCACAACGACCCGCTGGAGTTGGCAAAGTATCACTTGAGCGACGAAGAAGAGAAGGCCGTCCGCAAGGCATTCATCAAGGCGGAGGCATTGCCGAAGATTCTTATCGTTACCGAGAAACTGCTCACCGGGTATGATGCGCCCGTTCTCTACTGCATGTACCTGGATAAGCCGATGCGCGACCATGTCCTGTTACAGGCTATTGCCCGGGTCAACCGGCCGTATGAAGATGAAAAGAACAGCAAGCGTAAGCCCGGCGGCTTTGTTCTGGATTTTGTCGGCATATT
>JAQTTS010000043.1 GCA_028710655.1 Dehalococcoidales bacterium | reverse complement strand
CCTCACGCCTCTCATCCGTAACCAGAGAGTTGGCCTCCATCTGCTCCAGTTCACGGTTTAAGCGTTCACGCTCGCTCTCCAAACGAGAACGAAGGATATCAAAATTATCAGTCACACCGACCTCCTCCAACTCACCTGTCAAATCTAGAGGCACTCCCTTTGTCTTTCCTGCTCTGAGTTGAAAAGCAAGTTGTTGTGTTAGCTATAAATAAAACCCTGGAGAGCACCAGGGTACAACTACCATTAGTGTACCTAGTTTATTCTATTTTATCAAGCCCTTTATCTGTCGATTGCTTGTTAGTACGTATGCTTGATCTTCTTTCCGTTAATTAATTGCGGTTGTGATATACTATACCATCATATTCGGGATAATCAAGGGGGAGATGGAAATAGATGGCGGGGTTGCTTTTTGGTACTGCCGGTATTCCTCATAGCACCAGACTACAGTCTGCGGTCTGCGGAATCGAGCGATCCGCTGAGCTTGGCCTCGGTTGTATGGAGATGGAATTCGTTAGAGGAGTCAAGATGGGTGAAGCGACTGCCTGGCAGGTTGCCGATACAGCCGCTAAAGCGGGGATAAGACTGTCTGCCCATGCTCCCTACTTTATTAATCTTAACGCCCGCGAGCTGGCAAAGATAAAAGCCAGCCAGCAGCGGCTACTGGCAACAGCACGCATTGCCGCTCTCTGCGGAGCGGAAAGTATTGTCTTCCATACCGCCTTTTACCTCGGTAACCCTCCTCGTGATGTCTATCAGACCGTCAAAAAGTACCTGAAAGAAACCCTGGATCAGTTGAAGAGTGAGAATAATCGGGTCTTAATCCGGCCGGAGGTTATGGGTAGGGTTGCTCAATTCGGAACAGTAGACGAAATCATTGAGCTAAGTAGTGAATTGGAAGGACTGGCCCCTTGCTTAGACTTTGCCCACTGGCATGCCCGGACGGGGGAGTCTAATTCCTACCCGGAGTTTTGCGCTATTCTGGACAAGGTTAAAGAACGTTTGGGGCAAACTGCCCTGGGAAGTATGCATATCCATATCTCTGGTATTGCCTACGGGAAGAAGGGAGAACTGAATCACCTGAATCTGAAGGAGGCGGACCTGGATTATGTCGCACTTCTGCGCGCTTTCAAGGACTATGATATCAAGGGGTTGGTCATCTGCGAAAGTCCCAACCTGGAAGCAGATGCTCTTCTGCTACAGGAGACTTATAGCAGACTGCTCCGGACGGGATGATTACCCGGGCAGGAATGGCGGGGAAAAACCGGCCATATTGGCAATGGTGTAAACTACTTGGTTTCCCTGTTTACGGCTATTTCTGGTATAATGAACCTGAGGTCGGCTTATCAGTTGGTTAAAAATGATAGCCGACCATAAGGCAGGGCGCAGAATGAACTTTGGCTTAAACCGTAACCTGATAATATTCATAGTCATGCTGGGCGTTGCAATAGCCCTCTTCTCTTTCTTACCGATGGCGGATGATAAACCGGAGGAAATCAGTACAGAAGAAGCGATTGCCATGTCCCAGAATGGGGAGATTGAGAAGATTGTCGTGGATGGTGAGGCGTTACTGATTACCAGCACCAGCGGCACGGAACTAAGAGCGGTAATCGGGGCCCTGAGCCTGGTTGATCTCAGGGAACTGGGACTTAACCTGGAAGGAGTAGACTGGGAAGTAACTCCATCAGGCATTAACTGGGGTAGCATGGTGCTAAACTTTCTTCCCCTTATTATTTTTGGTGGCCTGTTGTTCTTCCTGTTCCGCCGGGCGCAGGGTGTTAATAGCCAGGCAATGAACTTCGGTCGCAGCCGGGCCCGGTTGCTGGCCACTAACACCCCTACAGTGACTTTTGATGATGTTGCCGGAGCAGATGAAGCGAAACAGGAGGTGAGAGAGGTTGTCGATTTCCTCAGGTCACGCGAGAAGTTCCAGAAACTGGGTGCCCGTATCCCGAGAGGGCTTCTGCTGATAGGACCGCCCGGCACCGGAAAAACGCTGCTGGCACGGGCCATTGCCGGTGAGGCCAGAGTGCCCTTTTATTCAATCAGCGGTAGCGAGTTCGTGGAGATGTTTGTTGGTGTTGGTGCCTCCAGGGTGCGCGATCTCTTTGAGCAGGCGAAACGCAATACGCCCTGCATTATCTTTATTGATGAAATCGATGCTGTAGGCCGTCACCGTGGTGCCGGACTTGGCGGTGGCCACGACGAGAGGGAACAGACTCTTAATCAGATTCTAACCGAGATGGATGGCTTTGATACCAATGCTAGTGTGATTGTTGTCGCTGCCACCAACCGGCCCGATATACTTGACCCGGCCCTGCTGCGTCCGGGACGCTTTGACCGCCGAGTAGTCATGGACCGGCCTGATATTAACGGGCGGACTGCTATCTTGAAGGTTCATACCAACGGCAAGCCGCTGGCGGAAACCGTCAGCCTTGAAGTGTTGGCGAAACAGACGGCTGGCTTCAGCGGTGCCGACCTTGCCAATCTGGTTAATGAGTCGGCTATTCTGGCGGCCCGTCGGGGCAAGGATGCCATCGGAATGAATGAGCTCGAGGAATCCATCGACCGGGTAATCGCCGGTCCGGAGAGAAAGAGTCGCAGAATAAGCCCCAAGGAAAAAGAGATTACTGCCTATCATGAGGCCGGACATGCCTTCGTTGCCAAGATGCTGCCCAACGCTGACCCGGTGCATAAAATATCGATAGTGGCACGCGGTATGTCGCTCGGTCACACCCGGCAGCTGCCTGCGGAGGATCGCTACCTGATGACGCGCTCTCAGTTTAACGATATGCTGGCTACCCTTCTCGCCGGGCATACTGCAGAAAAACTGATCTTTGATGAAATGACCACCGGTGCTTACGATGATATCGAGCGTGCTACGGTAATTGCCCGCAAGATGGTTACCGATTACGGAATGAGTGATAAGCTGGGCCCGCGGACCTTCGGTCACAAGGAGGAACTCATCTTCCTCGGTCGTGAAATTGCTGAGCAGAGGAATTACAGTGAAAAGGTGGCTGAAGAGATTGATGATGAGGTCCACCAAATCATTGAGCATGCTTATCAGGTGGCCAGGAAGATTCTAACCAGGAACAAGCCGAAACTGATAAAAGTCGCTGAAGAGCTCATCGCCAAGGAGACTCTGGAGGGTGAGGATCTTGAGGCGTTGTTCAGCAAGACTGTCGCTAAGCCGGTAAGGAAGGCCAGGGCGGAAGCCGTCCCTAAGCAGGAAAAGGCTGTGGCTAAAGCCAGGCCGGGGATAAAGAAAGCGCCGGTGATACCTCTCGATATCCTGCCCAAAACAGCCCCGGCTACACTTGATTAGCAATAGATAAGGCTGTCCTAGTATCTCGGATAAAAGAAGTCCCTGATATGAGAGCTGTACTACGTTTAATTCAGGAGATAGTCACGGTATGGTAGAGATTACAGTAGAGCCTATATCGCCGGAGGTTATCGTCAACCGGGTTAAGGGGTATAGTAGCGGCGGTATCGTTACTTATGTCGGTCTGATTCGGGAAAATTCACGGGGTAAAGAGGTCGCCTCTGTGGAATACCGCGACATTGACGGTAAGGCGATAAGCAGGCTGGAGAAGATAGCAGACGAAGCGAATCAAAAGTGGCAGATCAACGATATTGCCATCTGTCACAGAACAGGCAAGCTTAAGGTAGGCGATATCAATCTGGTGGTAGCCATAGCCAGTGCCCACCGCAGGGAGGGCTTTGCTGCTTGCCAGTATGTTATCGACCGCTTCAAGGAAAAGCTGCCCACTGCCAAAAGGGAGACCTATCTGGACGGTAGCGTCTGGCCCGGTGGGGGAAAATAATGGGGTTACGCTATAGCTATTTCTTCCGCGTTAGCACATACTCCGCCAGTGCTTGAAGAGAACACCGGCTGGCGTTGTCAGGCAGCACCTTAAGGTTGAGGCGGCACTTAGACTGATAGTCCGCTGCGATTCGGTAACATTCCTCGACGAGCGGCGAGTCGCGAAATAGCTCTATTGACCGTCTGATATTCTCCTGTCTGTCGCCTTCATTCTGAAACAGCCGCCTTACCGGGTTGTCATCGGGATGATGCTCAAGAATTAGCATTGCCGGCAGGGTGAGCGTCCCTTCCGTCAGGTCTGAACCTACCGGCTTACCCATCTCGCGCTCATCACCGATAAAGTCCAGGATATCATCCACAATCTGAAAGGCGATGCCAAGGTTGTATCCGTAGTCCCTTAGTGCGGCAACCATTTCCGACGGGGCCTGGCTCAAGATGGCTCCCGACTCGGTAGCCAGGCAGATTAGGGAGGCGGTCTTTCCCGAGATCCTCTCTAAATACTGTTGTCTGGTCTGCTCAAGCCTGAATGCATCGAAAGACTGATGCATCTCTCCGCTGGCGATATTCTTTATGGTTCGGGCGAAGAGTCTGATTACCGGCAGGTTTTCCGTAGCGGCGGCAAGCTCCTCGGCCTTGGCCAGCAGGTAATCACCGAGTAGTATTGCTTTATCCTTGCCCCAAAGCTTATTAATCGTGGCACGGCCGCGGCGCGCCGGGGAATTATCAATAGCATCATCATGGACTAGGGTGGCCGTATGTAGGACCTCAACAGCGAGTGCCATAGGCAAAAGACAGTTGAGGTTGTAGCTAAAGGACTTACCCGATAAGAGGACCAGGGCCGGGCGAACCCTCTTGCCGCTTGCTCCCAGGCTGTGCGCCAACAGATCAGAGAGCCGGGGAGAGCTGTCCTGATAGATTGAGCGTAGCCCGTCCTCTATCTTGCCCAGGTCTTCCCGGATAGGCGCGTAGATTTTATCTAGCGACAACAATCCCTCCTGTGTAAAAACTCCTCGCTAATTAAAAAACCCCTACTAGCTACCGGAGCTCTGATACAAGCGGTTGCTCTCCTCTTCCGCTAGTTCTTCATCAAGCTTGGAAAACAGCGGCTCGGGTGGAAGCAGCTTCTGACCCGGTGTGGGGGAGTGTAGCCGCCAGCCGTCGCCCTCGACGCTGCCGGTAAAGCCAAGATACTCGTGCAGCTTTTGAGAGCTGAAAGGCAGGAAAGGATATAAGACCGTTCTCAAGCATGAGATCACGACGGTAGCAACATACAGGGCGGTGGCAGCCGCTTGCCGGTCGTCTTTGATTACCTTCCAGGGAGATTTCATATCCAGGTAGCGATTAGCTTCCTGGGCTAAGGACATCGCTGACTTTACCGCTTCTTTGAAATGACACTCCGCGATAAGATCCCCTACCTTTCCGATAGTAAGTTCCGCTTCTCTCATCATGTTATTACTTGTGTCGTCGAGCTCCTCGGGTTCCGGCACACAGCCGTCAAATTTACGGTAGGTGAAAGTAAGCACCCGGTGTACCAGGTTGCCGTAGGTCGCCACCAGCTCATCATTGTTGCGCCGGATTAACTCGCTCCAGGAGAAATCGGTATCGTTGGTCTCTGGCATACTGACGGATAACAGGTAACGCAGCGGATCGGGGTCATAGCGCGACAGGTAGTCAGGCAGCCACACCGCCCAGTTCCGGCTGGTAGAGAGCTTTTTCCCCTCGATAGTCAGGAACTCGTTAGCCGGCACATCGTATGGTAGATTCAGGTCTCCGCGGCCCATCAGCATCGCCGGCCAGATAATGGTATGGAAAACGATATTGTCTTTACCGATGAAGTAGTAGCCCTTGGCCCGGTCACCCTGCCAGAAATCGCGCCACTTCTCCTCGTTACCACAGAGCTGGGCCCATTCTTTCGTTGCCGAAAGATACCCGATGACGGCCTCGAACCAGACATAGATACGCTTGCCTTCAAATCCCGGTAGCGGCAGTGGTACTCCCCAGTTGATATCACGGGTAATCGCCCGATCGTTCAACCCGCCCTCCAGGTAGCTTAGGGTAAAGTTACGGACATTCTGCCGCCAGTAGTCCTTCTTCTTCACCCATTCCAGCAGTCTATTCTGGAATGCGGATAGTTTGAGGAAGAAGTGCTCTGAGTCTCTGAACTCAGGAGCTTCGCCGCAGAAGGAACACTGTGGTTGAACAAGATCAGCGGCGTTCAATGGCTTGCCGCAATCATCGCACTGGTCGCCGCGAGCTTTTTCCGACCGGCAGTAGGGGCAGGTGCCCCCGATATAGCGGTCGGTCAGGAAGCGTTGACAGCGAGGGCAAAAGGGCTGAGAAACAATCCCACGGTAGATGTAGCCGTTATCAAGAAGTGTGAGGAAGGTTTCCTGTACTACCCGTGTGTGGTTCGCCGTGCCGGTCGAAGTAAACAGATCAAACGAAATCCCCAGTTTCTGCCACGATTCGAGAAACTCCTGGTGATACCGGACGGCAATAGCTCTCGGTTCGACGCCTTCCCGCTCCGCCCGGAGGGTTATGGGTGTGCCGTGCTGGTCAGACCCTGATACCATTAAGACCTGGTTGCCTTTCGTGCGGTGGTAGCGGGCAAATATATCCGGAGGTAGATATGCTCCGGCAACCTGACCGATATGTAAAGAACCGTTGGCGTATGGCCAGGCAACCCCGATAAAAATTCGCTCACCCATAAGCTCTCCCTTGCTCAAAAAACCAAATTTACTGCCATACAGCAGCTCTCCTTATTAATACCAGCCCAAAAAACAGCGTGGTTTAAATCTCACTCTGGGAAGAAGGTCAGTACCTGCTCTCCCTTCTCTTCTTTGTATTGGGCATAGCCTTTTTCCAGGCTGCAATGCTGACAGAGATGCTTCATACTGCCTTCCTCTTCAATGATGAGATAGTGTCCGGAGTGGGGAATAATACGCTGACAATCATCGCACCGGACATCACCCAGAGAGATACACCCTCGACGCATTTTATCATTCCTCCTCAATTCAGTGATATCATTCTACGCTATTCTGGAGAATCGGGGCAGCTTAAGCCAGGCACGATAAAGCTCCTTCCGTGACAGTCCCGTCTCCGAAGCTGTTCTGGTTATCGCTTCTCTGGCCCTTATTCCCGACTGACGCATACTGCTTAGCTGCTTTTCGATCTCAGCGGTCAACTGCGGTTTGTCCTCCTCATCCCTGCCGGCAATGACCAGGGTGAACTCTCCCTTCGGCTGGGTGAAGTGTTCTATCGCCTCGCTTATCGTGCCCCGGAAGACTTCTTCATATACCTTGGTCAGTTCACGGCAAGCGGCTATCCTTCTGTCCCCCAGAGCGAGTCTGATATCATTCAGGCTGGCCCTCAGCCGATGAGGTGTTTCCAGAACGACGATACTGCCGCATTCACCAGCCACTGACTCCAGATGCTTGACCCGGCTGCTCGCCCGGCGAGGCAGAAATCCCAGATAGACAAACCTCTGTACGGGTAGTCCTGAGACAGCCAGTGCCGTGATGACTGCCGAAGGTCCGGGAACGGCCACCACCGGGATCTCCCGCTCACTGGCCGCTACGACCAGTTCATAGCCGGGGTCGGACATCCCCGGCATCCCTGCGTCGGAAACAAGGGCCACATCTTCACTGCCGAGACGTTCCAGAAGATAATCCAGCTTGGCTTTCTTATTATGCTCGTGATAACTTGTTAGCGATGTCTTAATATTATATTTGGCGAGAAGCTGCTTCGTCCGGCGGGTATCCTCAGCCGCGATCAGACCCACTTCCCGTAGGGTACGTAGAGCACGCAGGGTAACATCTTCAAGGTTACCAATCGGTGTCGCCACCAGGTAAAGAACCGGCATCGCCTCTAATCTTCCTCAGCTAGATATTATAAACCGATACTTGATCACCCGTCCATACCGGTGCATATGATCTGCTAACAAATCGGTCATGTCCCTTTAATGTCCTTTATGGTGTGCATACCAGGAGCGAAGGCTCCCCTGTCCATGGCATAAACTCGACTGCCGGACAGTCCCCTGATTCAGGTGGCCACCCTCTGACTACCTGGCGAATCGTAAACCCGGCAAGGTGCCTGTGGTTAGAATTCCTTGACTTTGAATTGCTCTCTTTGATATAGTTTCTCTTTAAGAAAGGATGGTAATATGGCTTCTGCCCAGTTTAAACAGCTACGGCGTGCCTACGGATTTGATGAAGTGGCGATAGTGCCCGGAGAGGTAACCATCAATCCTGACCAGACAAACATAGATTTCAAGATAGAGAACCTCACCTTTTCTATTCCCATCATCGCTTCAGCGATGGATGCGGTGACCGATGTCAATACTGCTGTTCTGATGAACAAGCTGGGTGGTCTGGCTGTTCTCCACCTGGAGGGTGTTCAGACACGTTACGATAACCCGGATGATATTCTTTGCGAAATCACTCGGGCATCGAATACCGGGATAACCGCTTTGCTCCAGAAGATCTACTCCCAGCCGATAAAGGAAAACCTTATCGGTGAAAGAATAGGGGGGATTAAGGAGGCAGGGGCGGTATGCGCTGTGTCGGTAATGCCGGCCAATGCCAAGCGCTTTGCTCCTATGGTTGCTGAAGCCGGAGCCGACGTCCTTTTTGTCCAGTCCACGGTTACCACTGCCAAACACGTCTCAAAAAGCTATCGCGGATTGGTCTTTTCCGAACTTTGTGAAGCTATACCGCTGCCTGTTGTCGTAGGCAACTGTGTCAGCTACAATGCAGCCCTGGAGCTGATGAGAACGGGAATCTCTGGAGTACTGGTTGGTATCGGGCCGGGCGCTGCCTGCACCACCAGAGAAGTGCTCGGTATCGGTGTTCCTCAGATAACAGCCACTATGGACTGTGCTGCTGCCAGAGACGAGTATCAGCGCGAATCCGGCCGGTATGTACCGATAATCACCGACGGGGGTTTTCGC
Organism: Dehalococcoidales bacterium; assembly: GCA_028710655.1. Next base: position 2,312 of record JAQTTS010000043.1, on the reverse strand, counting down.
AAAGGCGGGGATTTGTGCAAAGCCCTGGCGGCCGGAGCCGATGCGGTAATGCTGGGATCTATTCTGGCTCAGGCTAAGGAAGCTCCGGGGCGGGGTTACCACTGGGGTATGTCCCATCCGCACCCGGCGTTGCCCAGAGGTACCCGGATCAAGGTCGGGACCACCGGTTCAATGGAACAGATTCTCTTTGGTCCTACCTCGGTTACCGATGGCAGCCAGAACCTGGTCGGGGCAATCCGAACCGCAATGGGTGTCTGCGGTGCTTTGAATATGCAGGAAATGCATCAGGCTGAGATGGTAGTGGCTCCGGCGATTACCACAGAAGGGAAGTCCTGGCAGATGTCGCAGCGTTAGGGCGACATCCCCAACCGCATTTTGTATCTGCACAGCACGCAGGGGTATTGCGAATGCTACGTGAAATCTCCTTGGGGATATCTGATATTGACAGGCGTCGCCGTGTCTGTCACCAGGAGCTAATCGATGAAGTTGTCAGTTTGGGGGAATAGCTAAAGGGATTGCGTCAGCTAGGTCTTTATTCCTCTTCCTCTTCCTCTTCCTCTTCCTCTTCGCCCTGTTCGCTCGTGATTTCCCTGGTAATCTGAGGCAGCAGAACCTTCACCGTATCCTGCCGGCGCCGTGCTGATAGAGCCAGCTTATCAACCGCCCTCCTGAGTTCACTTAATGCCTCTGGCGCTTGTCCATCGCCCGCTGCCACTATTACGCCGTCCGCTCCGGACTCCCACAACGCCCCGAGCTCGTTAGCGGTTACTTTGGCCGGTACCGGAACCAGCAAAGGCTTTGCCAGCGAGGTGGCAAAGTGCCGGACAAGCATCAAATGCTGCCAGGTAAGCAATGGGCTGTTCTTCTGTCCTTCAACAATGAGTACCGCATCCAACGGCAGTTTGTTAATCGTCCTCAGCAGGCCTTCGCTTACTGACGCCTCAACCTCTAGTATCTTACCTGCCTTGTTGTCCTGAATGACCCTCAGCGGCACGCTGGCCGGAAAAACGATGAAATCGCAGTCAATCCCCTTCAGGTCTGTCTTTCCCCCCTCCGCATCTTTCAGCCAGATGCCCCATGGTATGCCGGGTACAGCCTGTGAGCATTCTCGGAAAGCCTTGGCATCAACCTTCGTCTTGGAGATAGACAGCATTCCGGAGTCTGCACCGGCGGTACGGTCAGCCGCTTCGCCGGCATCAGCCGGGGTTAAACTGGCAATCAGCAGCATCTCTGGATTGGGCGAGGCTGCCTGTCTGGCCCGGAATCCAATAGCCTGCGGGCTGCCGTTTGCCGTCCGGTTCAATTTATCTATCAGCTTACTCATTACTCGCACCAGGGATAATTATAGAAGAAATCGTAGTAAGAATTCAATTTAGATGACTGAGCGGCTCTGCCGGGGCAGATACGGAGACCGGCGTAATCGATAGACTTGGCGTCGTCGGCCATAGTATAATAGACCAGACTCTCGGGGGTGTTGCCGCAATTGTCGGAACCAAGTAGTATGTCCAGAACCTCGGCGGATAAGACGAAGGCCGGGGTTTTTCCGTCGCTCTCAACGGAAGACATGAAGACCGTTGCGAAAAAGCTGCGCCGCCACATTATTTCAATGATAGGGGAGGCTGGAAGCGGTCACCCCGGCGGCTCCCTATCCGCCGTAGAAATTGTTACCGACCTCTATTTCCGTGTGCTGAGGCATAAGCCGCTTGACCCCTGTTGGGCAGAGCGAGACAGGTTCATCCTCAGCAAGGGGCATGCTGCCCCGCTGCTCTATGCTGCCCTCGCTGAATGCGGGTACTTCCCGGTTGAAGAGCTGCTTACCTTAAGAAAACTGGGAAGTCGTCTTCAGGGCCATACCGATTGTCGGCTGATTCCGGGGGTGGAGATGACCGCCGGTGCTCTGGGTCAGGGGTTGTCCTTTGCCGTCGGCGTCGCCCTGGCCGGTCGTCTTGACTCGAAGGACTACCGGGTCTACGTTCTGCTTGGGGATGGGGAGTGCGATGAGGGTCAGGTGTGGGAAGCGGCTATGGCGTCAGCTCATTTCAAGATAGATAACCTGGTGGCTATTGTGGACAATAACGGCCTACAGCTTGACGGCTGGAACCGTGAGATTATGAACCTGGCACCGTTTGCCGAGAAATGGCGGGCTTTCGGCTGGCATACCGTCAGTGTTGACGGGCATGACCTTGCCGGACTTGACGCTGCCTTTGAGCAGGTGCGGTCGGTCAAGGGGCAGCCGTCAGTTATTATTGCCCGTACCGTCAAGGGTAAGGGGGTCAGCTTTATGGAGAACCAGGTGGATTTCCACGGTAAAG
>JAQTTS010000042.1 GCA_028710655.1 Dehalococcoidales bacterium | reverse complement strand
TGTAGCCTCCACTGTAACGATCCAACTGTGATACTATCCTGACCCGGCTGGACGAGCCGGCTTTTTCGGCCTCGTTTGTGTCCAGACAAATGTCCTTTTCCAGTATCTTGTCGTCAGCGTCCTGGTAAAGCATCACCAGCCAGGTCTGATCAGGCTCGGTACCCCCGTGAATAACCGAGGCATCAGAGTAGTTGCTGACAAAGCCACCGGCAGCGGGTAGGTCAGTAATCTGGCTGCTGCCGGAGTCCGTAGGTAGAGTGGTCATCCCATTATCGCTAAGATCAAGGCCACCACAGTACTGGATACCGAAGATAATAACAAGCGCGACGACCGTCATTATGATTGAAAGTTTACTCTTGCCACCGAAGAAAGGTAGCCCCCTGCCCCCACCGGAGTAGGTGCCACCCCCCATATCACCACCCCCGCTGCTACCGCCGGAATAACCCACCTCGCGGCGCGGTGCTTCTGCTCTGTCACGACCACCTGATGGTGATGGACTCGGGTGTCGCCGACGTCCTGCCGTTATCGTACGCCTCATAGGTCCCCGGTTCCCGGCCATGTGAAATTGTCCTCAACTCCCCATGAATTCTATTGGTGTGTTTCTGGAATCATCGCTGCTGCTAATTATACGCCAACTTGGTATGCCGCACAATGGCAACATCAGTTGGTGGGCATCACTATTAATCTGTCGATAGCCGGGGAATTGCTTTTTAGTTCCTGTTGGTTTGCCGTAATCTGTTGTCGTCATAAAATGGCTGTGTGGGGTATAATATCGTTACGAGTTTTCTGACAGCAGTGCTGTTAGGAGGACAATATGACCGGATCTATTTTAATAGTTGGCGCTGGGATTGCCGGCTTGTCTGCCGGGTGTTATGGGCAAATGAATGGCTATCAAACGCAGATATTTGAGCAAGGGCACAACCCTGGCGGACTCTGCACATCATGGAAGCGTAGAGTTTATACTATTGACGGTTGTATCCATTGGCTGGTCGGGTCTGCACCGAACAGTCCTTTACGCCAAATCTGGCTAGAGCTAGGTGCAATACAAGGCCGCTCTTTCTTTAATCACGATACATTCATGCGTGTAGAAGGAGACCGGAGTAGAGCATTCGTAGTCTATACCGATGCTGACCGACTGGAGCAGCACATGAAAGAAATCGCTCCGGAGGATAAAGAAACAATCGAAACTTTCGTCGATGCAATACGTACCTGCGCTCGATATGAACTGCCAGTGGGTGCGGATTTTGAATCCCATTCGTTTAAAGATGGGTTCAATATGGTTAGCCGGCTCCCTCTCCTGAAGATGATGGCAAAGTGGGGCAGAATCTCGGTGCGCGACTTCGCCACGCGATTTCGCAACCCGTTTCTGTCGGAATCTTTCGCTACTGTCTTTGGTGATATCAACAATTTTCCCATGGCCGGTATGATTATGACACTGGCTTGGTTACACAATAGGGTGGCAGGCTACCCGATTGGGGGCTCGCTGGAATTTGCCAGGGCAATTGAGCGGCGATATCTTGGTCTTGGGGGTGAGATACGTTATGATTCGCGGGTAGAGAAGATATTGGTTGAGAACGATTCAGCAGTCGGAATCAGGCTTGTTAACGGCCAAGAATATCGAGGCGATGTAGTAATTTCGGCAGCGGATGGTCACAGTACTATATTTAATATGCTTGGTGCACGGTATATGGATGAGGAAATCCGAAGTCGATACGACAGGCTACCGATTTTTCCGCCGTTGCTCTATGTGGCACTGGGCGTAACACGTGCATTCGATGATTTTCCTGCTTCAGTGGTAGGGGTTAGTTTTCCACTTCGCAAGCCGATAATGATAGACAATAAAATTCTGATACGGCTGAGCGCCCAGGTGTACAATTTTGATCCCTTTCTGGCCCCCCACGGCAGGACGGTCGTGCGTGTGATGTTAATGTCCAACTACGAACGATGGAGCCTATTAGCACAAAGTCCGGATGAATACAATGCAGAAAAGGAGAGGGTTGCTGAGCAAGTGATAGCCGCTCTTGAGCAGCGTTTCCCCGGTATTTCTGATCAGATTGAGATGAGTGATGTAGCAACACCAATGACTTTTGAACATTACACCGGAAATTGGAACGGTAGTTTTGAAGGTTGGCTCTTAACTGTAGACACATTCGGCAAAAACATGTCAAAAACTCTTCCCGGACTGGATAACTTCTACACGATTGGGCAGTGGGTTAACCCTGGTGGGGGGGTGCCTCCAGCAGCAATGGACGGACGCAGTGTAATTCAGCTACTTCGCCATAAAGATAAGGCTCAGTTCTTATCGTCTCAGCCTTGACCAGACGTCTTAACACTATCTACAATAGCCCCACGATTTCCGAACTTCAAACAGACGCAGCCCAGTATCATACCGATCTAAACATCGGTATATGGCCACATAAGGAAAGGTTCACCAAGCCCGCCGGTTTGTTCTACTTCTCTTCGATCGGAGCTACCGGAGCATTCTTTTTAACAGACTCTATGCCATTCATTGCGCTCGCTTTTGTTTTGTAGCCCTCGCCTCCATTGGCTATCGTTTGCCCATTAGACGCTACCAATCTCCAGCGAAATTCACCCTTGGCATCTTTGTACAGCTCAAATTTCGCAGCCATCGAAAACCTCCTTATTAATATCCTATTATTCTATATATGAAACCACATCTCCTCTATTATGGAGATAAGGATGTTTTCTACAGTGATCCTGGATGCCGCCGTAATAGGAGAGCTTTCCCTAGGGACTAGTATGATATCTGTCTGGATATCCTCTATGGCACCACCTACTTATTATAGTTAATCATCATAATTATACCACCTTTTGTCAACAGGATTATGAGGGGTATTTGCGGTGGTGTTGCCTACCCGGTCACCTGGTCGCACGAACCGGCGTTTCTATTTTTTGCCTGCAGTTTTTTCAAGTTTATACTTACTGGGAACATGATTTAAGCTACCTCTTGACTCTCCGCTAACCGGAGGTTTTATACTGCTATCGAAGATCTTCAAAAATCATTAAAAAGGAGTGTCATGTTCAAGATCGGTGATTTTTCACGCCTGAGCTTCGTTACGGTGAAGACTCTGCATTACTACGATGAAATCGGTTTGCTGAAACCGGTTAAGGTGGACCGCTTCACCGGCTACCGCTATTACTCGGCGGAGCAGCTGCCCCGGCTAAATTACATCGTTTCCCTGAAAAACATGGGGCTCTCGCTGGAGGAGGTAGGCACGCTTATCAACAACAGTCTGACGCCCCGGCAGATGCGAGACCTCTTTGTCCTGAAGAGGGCGGAGCTAAAGCAGCGGTTGAGCGAGGAGCAGCGGAGGCTGGAGCAGGTGGAGAACTTGCTTGATCAAATTGAAAAGGAGGGTAAAATGCCGCAATACCAGGTGGTAATCAAGGAACTGCCTTCGATTAAGGTTGCCTCGGTCAGGGGCACCGTGCCCACGTACGGCGATATTCCTATACTCTGGGATAGGATATGCCCCGTTTTTGAAAAGCACATGTCAGTAATCGCCGGACCGCCGCTGGCCATCTACCATGATATGGAATACCGTGAGAAAGATGTCGATATAGAAGTGGCCATTCCCATCAGAACCGTCGTACCGTTGCCGGACCCCATCAAGGTGCGTGACTTGCCCGCCGAGGTTGAGGTGGCCTCGATGACACACCGCGGTCCTTACGAGAAGATTCATGAGGCCTACCAGGCGATGATGGCCTGGTGCGAGGCTAACGGCTACGAACTGGCCGGGCCGGACCGCGAGGTCTATCTCACCGGTCCCAATGATACTCAGGATCCAGTCAACTACTTGACCGAACTCCAGCAGCCCGTCAAAAAGGTCTAGGCAGCTTGTCCTGACTCCAGGGTCCCCCCTTCCCGGGAAGGGGGGACCTATGCTATAAAGATTAGCGGTTACTTGCCGCCGTTTCTCATCTATTGCTCGACAGGAACGGGTATCTGCGAGAGGATTTCTTCCAGCACGGCTTCTGTCGATTGTTTTCGTAGCTTGGCTTCGGGTTTCGCAACCAGACGATGTCCCAAGATAGGAGGAACGAGATACTTGATGTCATCCGGGACAACGTAGCTACGTCCCCTCACGGCAGCCAGCACTTTGGAAGCCAGTTCGAGACTTAGCGAAGCTCTCGGGCTGGCCCCAAGGTCAATACTATCATGCTCACGGGTGGCCCTGATAATAGCGAGGAGATATCTCCGTACTGATTCTTCCACATATGCCTGGCGAGACAGTTTCTGAAGCGCCAGCAGTTCTTCGGTCTCGATAACACTGGTAAGGCTGGTTAGTGGGTTTTCCCGATGAAACCGTTTTAGGATGGCTTCCTCCTCGTCTTCCCCGGGGTATCCCATGGTGATTTTCATCAGGAACCTGTCCAGTTGTGCTTCAGGTAGAGGGAAAGTCCCCTCCAGTTCTACGGGATTTTGGGTAGCGATCAGCAGGAAGGGACGCGGTAGCGGTATTGTTTCGAGGTCGACGGTAACCTGCTGCTCCTGCATGCATTCCAGGAGGCTTGACTGAGTGCGGGGCGTAGCCCGGTTTATCTCATCGGCCAGTACGATATTAGCCATTATCGGTCCGGGGCGAAATTCGAACTCGGCTGTCTTCTGGTTGAAGTAATGAATACCTGTGATATCCGATGGTAATAGATCGGGGGTGCACTGAATTCTCTGGAAATTGCAGTTGATTGACCGGGCGGTTGTTTTAGCCAGCATCGTCTTACCTGTACCGGGAACATCCTCAATTAAGACGTGTCCTTCGCAAAGTAGAGCTACCAGAATAAGCTCTATGGCATCCTTTCTACCCACGATTACCTTACCGACATTTTCCATAAATCGCTCGGCGAATGTCACTATCCGGTTCAACTGCTGATCAAACTCTCCCATAATAAATTGTCCCTCCTTTATGACGTAGATGCTAAACTAGCTGGGGCGACCCCGTCGTACTTTTCTTATTCTTTGCCAGCTTTGTCTTAGATTAAGTAGCTCGTCTCCGGCAGGCGCTAAGCCACCGTAGCGGACACCGACGAATTGTCTGGTGATAAGGCTGAATTCTTCATGGAAATCAGGAAAAAGGTTAACCAGACTGCTCTGGTATTCATAGGCAGTCTGTGTCGGATGGCGGGGGCACCCTCTGGCAGTTGCCCAGCGTACCATCTGACAATAAACCTGCTGAATTGAGGCTAGCTCCGGCGATAAGACCCTGGTTTTTCTCCCCAAACGTTGTAATAAGAAGATCAGGAATCTGCCCAGGATTCGCTTTACCAGCCTGGTTACATCAGATGTAAATGCCCCGGACAGCGATTCCATCTTTACTCCTGCCATACCGGCTAACCGCTGGTTTAGCCAGTTAAGTATCTGCCCGGATGCCCGCCATAAAGCAAAGATGCACCAGAAAGCAATGTTAATAAACAGCGCAAACTTCATAATGCTTCTTATCCACTGGGGCATACCGAATATCCCTGACCCAGCCGGTTCCCGAATGATTTCTCCGGGCATCTCGCCTGCGGCCGGTATTTCTGTGGGGGAAAAGGTCGGTAGTAAACTGGCTGCCCATATTAATACTCTTTTGGCGATCTCCCAGCCCCATTTGGCTGTGTTCAGGATACGCTCGAAGAACTCAGGGTTGACTGTGGAGCCGCTGAGTACGCCCAGCACAATAACCAGGCTGATGCCGGTAATGAGAATACCCAGCCAGCGGGCCCGATATATCTGTGAGATCGAACCGTCTGTCTGCCGCGCGTGACTGATAGACAGTCCTGATAAAGCGAAGGCGAAAAAGGCAACCGCAATAAGTACTGCATGTTCCAGTGCGCCGGTAAAATATGAGCCGATAATGAAGGTGACGATTAATGCCGGCATGCCGAACTGGAATTCGACGACAAGCCTGGGAAAATCAGCCTTGAGACGGACCAGCCGCTGACCGAGCCACCAGATGACGATGCTACTGATAAACAGCAGGAACTCAGGCCGAAAGTCATAGGGTGCCTGCCTTAGCGCTGCGGGAATTTCCTTGAGCCAACTCTGGTCCCATAGTGCCAGGCTGCTGTAGAGTTGAAGCTTGACCAGTAGCAGCATGGCGCCAGCCCAGATCGACCAGCTAATGAGATTAAGATAGATCTGGGGTAGCCTGAAGCGTACCACTATCGTATTAATGCCGAAGGCGATGGGGTAGAGAGCCAAAAGACCAATAATAGACAGGCGTCCCTGCAGAACCAGCCCGTTTACCAGCGCAAGGATGGCAAAGAGCCAGCAACTCTCCATGCCAATTATGGCTATATATAGAGCAATTCGAGACCAACTTGTTTTCATCGAATTTCCTCTTTTACAGCTACCCCAACAGCTTCGTCTCGATTTAGCGTGTCGTTCTCTTGCCAACCACGATCACCCGTGAGAATAGTAACTGACTTGTGTCCTCTTTCATCAAAATAGGAGAGCAGTTCGGATATGGAGGCAGTTGGTTTGGATAGTACGAAGATGAGCGTGGTACCCCATGGTAGATGTTTTTGCTCGCCTTGTATCAGTTCGGTGAGTAGGCCGCTGGAGTGCGGGGTTGCTTTAGCTAGCGCCTCCAGGATGCTTACCAGATGACCGGTTCCACTGCCGGGGGGAATTACTACCGGTCGGCCCGAGTCGGCAAGACGGGTGTTAACAAACAGGCCTACGGCGTTTTTGTGCTCGATAAAATGTTTGGCCAGCGAGGCAACGGTACTGAGAGCCGTTTCAAATAATTCATCGGTTCTACCGTACGGTGAACCGGTAGGTTCATTACCGACTCCGTGATAACCAAAGCTTTCCAGGTCAAGAACCAGGGCTAATTTTGGGTTCGTCGTCGGTTCGAAAACCTTCACCTGCAGTTTCTGATGAATGGCGGTTGCCTTCCAGTGAATATGGCGGGGACTATCTTGAGGAGTATAGTCGCGTATCCCGACCACCCGGTTCGGGTCCCGGAAAATGTGCTGCGCGGCCCTGCTTTCTCCCAAAGGATACCGGGATGGTATTGCCCTTTCGTTGATAGTAAAGATCCGGGGGTAGACGATGATAGCATCGCTCAACTTCTTTGAGCGGGTGCGGTGGTAGAAACCGAAGATATCACCGGACGTAATCCTGATCGGTTCCAGTGGGTAATACCCGCGCCTCGGGCAGATCAGCTTGTGTTGCCAACTGGCTCGGGCGTACCAGAGGAGTGCAATCATTTTGCGGATTGTACCGTTCTTCTCCGGGGAATCTATCGGAGTTAGTCCGGCCGGTATCTCACTGTCTACTCTCAGCCATGGTAGCGGTAGCGGCTTATAGTTTACGACACGTATGTTTACTTTAATACACTCTCCCGGGAAAACGCGCTGACAGTCCAGTGAATGCTGGCAGTGAACCCTGATCAATGACAGGTAGCTATACAGTTTAGCCAGACCGGCTGCCGATAGGATTAGACCGAGCAGGACGACGATTAATACCTTGCCGTTCCAGGCAGCGATGATTAACCCGGTGAGCATTATTATCAGGCTGTATTTGCCCAGCAAGTAGCTGGTTGTTTGAGATGTTGTCAATCTTTCTTCGAATTTTCTGTGTGTCATTTTGTATTTAACTTTCTGCTTGCAGACTTTCCACTGCCTTAAGCGAATCCGAGCGGGCCGACGTAATGGCTAATGAAGATGGTATCCACCATGTTATACATGGTCATCACGAATAACCCCATGAACGCGGGCAGTGATAGTTTCAATAACAGCCTGCCGACCCTATCGTCGTTAAGTACACTCTGCTGCTGACTATCCACGCTTGGAGGTTTCATCCTTTTCGATTAATACACTCGGGGGTTTGCTGCTGAAGAACAGGCTTCGTGGGCTATCCTAGTTTGGAGAGTATTTCCCTTAGCTTGGTTACCGAAGCCATTAGTTCCTGCATCTCTTCATTGGTGAGAGAGGACAACGCTTCTTTGATGTTGCCCTTGACTATCGTATCTATTTCTGCCAAAAACATTCTGGCCTTTACCGTAAGCGTCACATTGATTGTCCGCCTGTCTGCTGAATCCATTTTTCTTTCGACCAGATTCAAGTCAGCCAGCTTGTCTATCAGATGGGTCATCTGCGGTCGAGGTATCAGTAACCTCGAAGCAATTTCAGCAATGTGTAACGTTCCTTCTTTCTCTAACGTCTTCAGGATCTCATGATGAAGCGGTGAAATGTCTTCAGGAAAACCGGTAGGCAATTTGGAGATCTTTTTCCGGGTGATTCTTGCGATGAGAGGTAGTGTGGAAAGTAGGTCGTCGCAGATGCTGTTTAAACTACCATCGGTCATTGCACACCTCCGGCTGATAATGTTTACTTAGTTAATAATTAATAATATAAACTATAATATGCTAGCATTGCTTTGAGGGGTTGTCAAAGAATCAATCAGCCGAACACCCCTTCCCATATGTATGGTTTCGTAAAGGAAAAATGTGCCAAATTATGTTGAGCATCACTGTAGTATAATTATGATTAAGGGGTTATACTGAAGAGCAGGTAACCTTAGACTTTTATCATCTTGTTTACAGAGGGATCATTTATTGATCTAAGCTATAAACAGTATGGATATATATGATGTCCAATGAAGGGGCAGAGTATGGAAGACTATGAAAAGCTAGGCGTTTTTTACCTGGGAAGACCCTACAATCTGGCCGATAAAAAGCCACGGGAAGGGCTATTTCTTTATGATTCGAAGGATCTGGTTACCCATGCCGTCTGTGTCGGCATGACCGGCAGCGGTAAGACTGGTCTCTGCATCTCTCTTCTGGAAGAGGCCGGTATGGATGGCATTCCGGCAATAGCTATTGATCCCAAAGGCGACCTCACCAATCTGCTGTTGACTTTTCCGGACTTAAGAACCGAGGATTTCCTGCCCTGGATTAATCAGGAAGATGCTCGTAAGAAGGGCCTGTCCAATGAAGAATATGCCAGAAAGCAGGCAGACCTATGGAAGAACGGCCTTGCTTCCTGGGGGCAGAGCGGCGAGCGCATCAGAAGGCTGCGTCAGTCGATTAGCTCTGTGATCTATACCCCGGGCAGCAGTGCCGGCATACCGGTATCCATTATGAAGTCGTTTGCCGCTCCACCTCAGGCAATTCGCGAGGACGAGGAATTGTTCAGAGAGCGTATTAGTATCACGGCCACCAGTCTGCTCGGGATTATCGGCATCGAAGCCGACCCGATAAGAAGCCGTGAACATATCCTCATCTCCACTCTGTTGAATAGATCCTGGCAAGACCGGCGTGATATGGATATCGCAGATTTGATTCTACAGATCCAGAGTCCGCCCATTAACCGGATCGGGGTAATGGATCTGGATTCTTTCTATCCCGCCAAAGAAAGGTTCGAGCTGTCACTTGCCTTGAACAACCTGCTGGCTGCTCCCGGTTTTCATACCTGGCTTGAGGGTGAACCCCTGGATATCAATTCAATACTGTATACTCCCGAAGGTAAACCCAGGATCGCCGTTTTTTCTATCGCCCACCTGAATGATGCGGAACGAATGTTCTTCGTTTCCCTGCTACTCAATCAAATACTAGGCTGGATGCGTACCCAATCCGGTACTACCAGTCTCAGATCCATCGTCTATATGGACGAAATATTCGGTTTCTTTCCTCCGGTAGCTAATCCGCCATCGAAGACACCATTGCTGACCCTGTTGAAGCAGGCACGAGCCTTCGGGGTAGGTGTAGTACTGGCCACCCAGAATCCGGTCGATCTCGACTATAAAGGTTTATCAAACACGGGGACTTGGTTCATCGGCAGGCTACAGACCGAACGGGACAAATCACGGGTACTGGAAGGTCTGGAAGGGGTGGCTGCAACCAGTGGCATAAAGTGGAACCGTCAGACTATGGAGCAGACTCTGGCCGGCCTGGGTAACCGGGTTTTCTTGATGAATAACGTTCATGACGACGTACCACTGGTGTTCGAAACCCGTTGGGCAATGTCATACCTGTGCGGTCCGCTAACACGGAATCAGATCAAGGGGCTCGTTGACCCGATCCGGACTCTATTTACTGTCTCATCTAAGGCGGGTGTTTCCGGTATGGATGCCACTGGCGTAACACAACCGCTACCAACAGCGGTAGGTAGTGATACTACCGGGGTCGGGGAAGCGCGACCGGTGCTACCACCCAGAATAGGCCAGTATTTCGTGCCTATCAGGAGCAGCCAGCCGGCCGGACAAGGGCTTTTTTACCAGCCGGAAATTATCGGATCCGGTAAGGTACATTTCAGCAACACAAAAACCGGGATAAATTTCATCAAGGATGCGGTTTACAGAGCCTCCTTTAATGAAGGCCCTGTTGCCGTCAACTGGGATAGTGCTGTCGAGAGTGACCTTAACGTGAATGATTTGGAGCCGTCACCCAGGGAGCCGGCTCGGTATGGTAATCTACCGACAATCGCCACCATTGCCGATAGCTATAAATACTGGCAGAAGGAGTTCTCGGGTTGGCTCTACCGAAATCAGGAACTGGAACTATGGAAAAGTCCTGGTTTCAAACAATTCTCCGATGTTGACGAATCCGAGAGTGAATTCAGGGTGAGATTACAGCAGTACGCTCGCGAAAAACGGGACGAAGCTTCTGAAAAACTGAGGCAAAAGTATGCACCTAAAATGGCTACGTTACAGGAGCAGATGCGTCGTGCCCAGGCCGCCGTTGAGCGTGAGAAAGACCAGGCGAAACACCAGAAAATACAGACGGCACTATCCTTTGGCACGACTCTCCTGGGCGGATTTATGGGCAGGAAAGTTTTCAGCGCCGGTTCGCTTAGCGGAGCCAAGTCTGCTATGAGCGGAGTGAGCCGCTCCAGGAAAGCGTCTCAGGATATCGACCGGGCGAAGGACACCGTTGAGGCTATTAAGCAAAGACTGCAACAGCTCGAGGCTGATTTCAAAGCCGATACAGACCAGCTGGCAGCGAAAATGGATCCTCTCGCAGAAACACTCGAACAGGTCTCAATACGCCCCACCAAGTCAAATATCTCAGTTCAGCTTCTGGCGCTCTGCTGGATGCCATACTGGCAGGAACCGACCGGTAAGCTGATTCCGGCCTGGCAATGATATACAGTTAGCAGG
>JAQTTS010000410.1 GCA_028710655.1 Dehalococcoidales bacterium | reverse complement strand
AGACTGGTTGCAGACAACAGTTGGCGGCATAGCTAACCTGTACTGGATTCGGGCTAGGGTATCGGCTTATACCTCTGTTGTCACCCAGCCAAAAGGAACCAGAGCCTTTACCTGGATTAAGTACTGAAGAGCAGGAAGATGAATCCAATTGAAGAAGCAAGATATGAGCAACTAAGAAAGCTGGGACAGGAGCTGCATATCCCCATCTCAGAGACTTTCTGGGAGCTTGAGGTCAAGGACGGAAGCGGAAAGGTTATTCAACACCTGAAACAGCGCAGTCACAGCTGGGTTAGAAACGCCTATAACCACATGTTCTGCCAGCTCGCTGGCAAGAACGCCAACTACGGGACCTTCGGTCCTGGGTATCTGAATGTTAAGGACATCGGAGGAACCCTGAGGCAGGCTACAACTCCAATCGGTCAGAGCGATGCCGATATTGACGGCACATCTTATGGATATCGTGGTCCGGCGGGCAACGACACCTGGGGCATCCAAGTAGGCTCCGGTACCAACCCCGAAAGCTTCGAGGATTACATGCTCCAGACCAAGATTGCCAACGGCGTCGGCCCCGGTCAGCTTAGCTATATAGAACAGGACCCGCACGTCATTGCCTACAACGCGGGCACGAGAGTGCTCTCCAACGCAATGGTGAGATATTTCAACAACAATAGCGGGGGTGATGTTGCTGTTAACGAGGTTGCCCTGGTAGTGAACCAGCCCCAGGGAGGCACTGTCTACGGGAAATGGGTGCAGGCACGCGATAAGCTGGCATCCACCGTAACCGTGCCGAATACGGGTCAGCTCAAGGTGACCTATACCGTGCAGTTGACCTACCCTGCATAGGAGTGTAAGCAATGGTACCAGAAGATGAAAGGCTATACGAAGAGCTAAGGAGACTGGGGCAGAAGCTGCATATCCCTGCTCCCGAAGCTTTCTGGGAAATCGAAGTCAGGGACAGGAGTGGGCAAGTCATTCAACGCTTCAAACAGAGAAGCCATAGCTGGGTACGAAACGCCTACAACATGATGTTCTGCTATCTGGCAGGCAAAGACCTGAACAACAGCAGCTTCGGCGCCGGATATCTGAGTGTTAAAGATACCGGTAACGTGGTGCGTTATGGAGGCGGCCCGGTCTGCCTCGGACAAGGAGTATCGGTTGAAACCACCTCGTGGGGCTATCGGGGACCAGCAGGCAACGACACTTACGGCATCTTGGTGGGAAGCGGGACGAATCCGGAGGACTTCGATAACTATGCCCTGCAGTCCAAGATAGCCAACGGAACCGGAGCCGGTCAGCTAACCTACGTTGAATCGGAAGCCCATAGCATTACCTGGAATCCCGGCACATTGACCATGAAGAACGAGTTGGCCAGGTATTTCAATAACAACTCCGGCGCGGACGTGAGTGTCAACGAAGTGGCACTGGCACTGCGGGGTTACCAGCCCGGTAGTAGCGTGCCCTATAACTATATGACTGCCCGTGACAAGCTGATAGCAACGGTGACGGTCCCGAATACAGGACAGCTCAAGGTAACTTATGCCGTCCAGCTAACTTACCCGGCCTAATGAGGAGATAAATGGCACAGTACGCTGACATTATCGAGATAGTAGCCCCGTCCCAGGCGGCATCAGGCAGCCGGGTAGATATCACCGTTAAGGTAAAGAATCTCTACTCAGCGCCTATCGGCATCATGGTCGGCGGAGCAACGGAGTATGGTGTATCCCCCTGGCCGGGGATTATCTTCCCATCAGACAGTGCCAACGTTGACGGTGGGGTAACTTACTCGTTTAGTGGGTACTTCTACATGCCGGACAAAACTGTGACCATCCATGCGTACAGCTACTGGTACGGGGCGGACGGCTACTGGTATTTCGATGACGAGTTCACAAAGGTGATTAATCTCGCCAGCCTGACACCGCAGGTTAGCGAGTTTAAGATAGCAGATTTCACCAGAGTGTGAGGAGGCAAACTATGGAACTGAAAACACTTTCTTTAGACCTCGGAGCGTTTCGGGTGCTTCAGGAGGGAGGAGACTCGCCGGACTACGCTGCCGGCTGGTACATCGACCCGCACACCGGACAGCGTATCTACTACGACCCGAATACCCATAAGTTCTACACGATGGCTGGCGGGGTATACATCCCTCTGGGGTATATGAATCCGGCGCCGAAGCAGGTGACGCTTGCACCTGGGGAAAAGCTCAAGATAACTATGTCTTTCAAGTATTCGGGACCTGCCATCAGTAGCGCCGTCTGCTATTACTCCATCGGAGTATACGGACTATTCGGTTTTGATGAGAAGATGGTGGGACAAAACTCGAAGAGCATTCCCCAATATACGACACCGACCCAGGTAACCGACTCATATACCTTCACACTGCCGACCAACGTGGGCAACGACTGGGACGACATCTACTGTAAGATATACGGCGGCTCGCCAAGCGTCCCCCAGACCCTTTTCGGCTATGAGAATGCTCTGTTGATCGTGGGCAAAGACCCGACCATCAGCGAGTTCACCATTGCGGATTTTGCCAAGGCCTAGGAGGATCACGTGGTACTGGATATAATCCTGGCGCCGTTGGCGCTCGAGCCACAAAACTTCAACGTGGGGGACAAGGCCAGGGTGACCGTCTCCTTCAAATACGTCGTGGGTGTCAACACCACGGTCAAGCTGGCGGCCGGACCATATTACACCAACATCTTCGGCAAGCACATGGTTACATCGTGCGTTGGGCAGGCCGACATATCCCTTGCTGCTGCCAGCGAACCTACTCCCCAGACTGCTTCGGTAGATTTTATCCTCATACCTAAAGCCAACGGCGG
>JAQTTS010000409.1 GCA_028710655.1 Dehalococcoidales bacterium | reverse complement strand
TTCGGGCTGCGGCTAAATCAATATAGCTCTCGGAATTGGCGTCCGTGGTAATGGCCTGTGCTGTGCTAAAAGCTAGTTTAGCGTCTATAATCATGGTTCTACTCCTTAATAATTTATTCGGATAACAAAGGGGGATTAGCCCCTTCATTAACTGATGGTTGATTCGTCGTCGCCGATGGCGTCACAGATGTGAATGGGGGCTTCCAGGAAGTGGGTTACGACTTTTCCGGCGGCTTCTCTCAGGGTCAGGTTGACGTTGGCCTTGTTCATGGCCTGCTTGTGCAGGTACTTCGCTACGGTCTTGTTGCAGTAGACGAAGGTCTTTGCCATTTTGCCTAAGTCCTGAGAAGGAACGGTATAATAGGCGTCCAGCATCTTGTCCATCAGGTCAGTCCCGGCGGAAGCGTCTGAGGTCAGTTCGGAAGTATCGATGTTGCAGACACGGGCAACATACCGGTAATCGCGGATGGTCAGGCCTAAATGCCATATAAACTGAGTTACCCATGCCATATAGTGTTTGTTGTTGGAATCTTCCCACGGGATAAGCCCTAAGTCTTTGGATTCCAGTCCGCCCTTAGTCCCTTTCGGGAAGATCAGGTGCGCGGTAAGAGGACTCCACTTGATGATCCAGATGGAGGTGTTGTCGGAACCGGAACCGCTTGCGGAAAGGCAGTAAGTACCCAGAGAGGAATAACGGGCTTCCAGCCCCAGGAATTCTTTGGGGGTAGTGTTGGAGTTGCCTTCAAAAATCTTTGTGGCGGCGGTGTTGGACAGTCCGGCAATAAAGGCGTCATCCTCTGAAGCCCGGAACTTTGCCCTGTCTCCGGCGATTCTCACCAGTTCTTCATCGATGGCGGAATAGCCTTCGAGCAATGCACAGGTATCATCTACCTGTTTGGTGGTCGATCTCTCGGTATCGACGCCCTCATTGATTCCTCTGAAAGTCCCGGAGGGCAGCGTAGTCCGCTGGGTGGTACGATGACCGGTTGGTAAGTTGCCCTCGACTACCGGTGCGTCCTGCAAGATGGGGTTGGATGCGGAGAGGACTTCGATAATATCATCGATACCCCCTCCATATTTCTGTCTTTTAGCGAGGTCTGCCAGGGTTACATATACATCAGCCATTTGTTTGCTCCTTATAGTTGAATTTATTTATACATTGATGGATAGCGTTCTTTGAGCCTTTGCTCGTCAGGTTTTGGACCCGGAGGCGGTGTACCCGGCCCCTTGTCGTAGCTTTCCGGTTTGGCAGTAGCCTTTCTCAGAGCATCTTCCCGTTTGGCAATTGCCAGCTTTCCAGCCTTGGCGTACATCTGCACGGGCGTCTGGATAGTGGTGTCTTTTAACAGGTCGTCAGCATTGATGCCGTACTCCGTTGCCAGATCGTTAGCCAGCTTGATACGGCCTAACTGTTCGGCATGCGGAGTAAGCTGCTTTACCATCTGGGCGAGTTGTGCCGCCTGCTGTCTCATGGATTGTCTCTGTGAGGCTTCATCATGGGTAATCAGTCCGGCTTCCACGTCCGCCTTGTCTTTGGCAGATGCTTGAGCTTCCGCTTGCTGTGCCTGTAAAAGCTCTTGCTGCATTGCCATCTGTAGTATCTTCTGGCGGTACTGTGCGGCCTCTTGACGGGCTGCGGCTTGATCTCTCCTGATCTTCTCCGCTTCTTCCGCGGTCAGGACAGTAGATTGCTCTGCCGGTTTGCTTTCCGGGGTTACGGTTGCTGTGGTTTCCTCTGGTTTCGTTTCTTCCGCTTGCACGGGTTGACCGGTTGGCAAGGCATCAGAAGGCGTTTCCGGCTTCTGTTCCAGGCTTTCCGTTTGACCGCCAAGGGGCAGATTGTTTTCCAGTTCCATTAATCAATCCTCCGTTTTCTGGTAATAAAAAAGCCCTCGGAATCTAATATTTTCCGAAGGCGAGTGAGAATTATAACTTATATGTTCTATTTACCGGGGCAGGTTCTCCCAAATCTGTCTGGTAGTAGTTCTCAGCCAGTAGTTATAGTTGGCTGCCCCAAAGGGATATTGCTTATACAGGTCTTGAAGCATGGATGTCTCTGCGCTGGTAAGCGGTCCTAAAGCCTTTACCTGTGGGTCATTGGGGAACCAGACCTTAGCAAAAGCCTGTTTAGCCTGCGCCTGGTTGCCGGTAGACGATAACAGGGCATCCCACTTCTGGGACTCAGTACTCAGGTTCTGGGTAGCCGGTTGGTTGCTCGGTTGACTGCCGGTACTCTGTACACCCAATGACTTTGTGAGCGTGTCCGTGTATGAGATGTTGGTATCCCTTAAACCGGCTTCCTTCATCTTCTGCTGCTCCTTTAAGTTGGCCTGTATTCCCTTGATAGTCATGGGGTCTATCTTGTTGTTCAATATCAGGTTGCGGACTATCACCATGGCCTGCTGTGTCTTGATGCTGTCCACCTGCCCTGAAACAAACAATTTGGCATCTATCTGTGGATTTCTAATGCGGTATTGCTCTCTGGAGATCACCCGGCGGTCTTTCTGCTGTGCGGCTTTCAAGACAATGGGATCTGAAGGAATGGCGTTGTAAGCCTCGAAGTCCTTAGCCCATTTCTCCGAATAAAGCTTGCCGGTAGCAACCGGGTAGCTTCTGCCTCCGAAGAACTCTGCCGTGCCCCTGGTAAGGCGTCCCGACAAATCGCCGCCCTCCAGCAACACACTCTGCACCCAGATAGGCAGGAGATTATCCGCTACTACCCGTTTGGTGAGATTGAGTGCGCCCTCCGTTACCCAGGGTACCTCAGTCCCGAACGGGCCTGTCTTGCCGCCTCTGGTTGGTTCGCCTATGTAGTCAGTCCCGG
>JAQTTS010000041.1 GCA_028710655.1 Dehalococcoidales bacterium | reverse complement strand
TTTTTAGCCACCAGAGTGCTCACCTGAGCGCCTTTTCGGGTCTCACCTGAGTTTTCACCTGAGTCCTCAGGTGATCTTCGTATTCCTCTTTCTTTTTCTATTTCTCTTTCTCTTTCGGTTTCTAATGGTGGGGAGACGTCTGGGGAGGGGAGGGGACCTGCCCTGGCCAAAACTTTTTCACGCACCGTTTCTGATACCAGCGAGTTCACCTGAGTATGCCGCAAGGTCTCAAGTGAGCCATCTTTTGCCCCGGCGTGAGCCTTCTCAGTATCCTCACCTGAGGATGTTTCGCTATTCACCTGAACTGGATTTTGGGATTCGGCTGAGCCGCTATTACCCGCCTTCACCTGAGAATTGCTTTCATCCTTACCTGACGCTTTTTCCTCGCTCGCCTGAGCGTTATCTCGACTCTCACCTGAAGGCCAGTTTTCGGTAACCACCGTTCTGGCATCCTTCTTGTAGCGTAACCTGTCCTGCCAGCCCTCGAAGGGTGGGTACTCCGATGGCCAGGCCCATTGCGGTTTCTGGACATTCCACCAGTCCAGAAGCTGGATGGCCGGGGACTTCGGCGTGTCATAGATTTTGATTAGCTGGTTTTGCTCAAGCTCACGCAATATTTGCGGCACGTCAGCCTTGGTAATATGGTCGATGTTAGGACAGCACGCATACTTGACCTCTTCCGGGTCACCACAGAGCCGGCCCTGGTCGTCGGCGTTGACCCATATCAAGGGAAAAAGGGCACAGGCCTTTAGCGACAGCCGCCCGTAGCGGCGGTCGGTTGAGTAGCTTTGCGGGAACACTCTCCCACGAGCCAGGGCTCGTTTCATCGTCTCTCCGATTTACATTGATTTCCCATCTCACCTCAACTGTAGCCTTCCGCTTCCATTTCCTCTTGGTAATGGGAGCATTTGACCTCCTCGCATGTAAACGGGTGATGGCACTCTAGCGTGTGACCGCAGGGGCAAAACATACAGGCGAGCGGGGAGATTGCCCCACGAGGGCACTCCCCGCGTTCAATCCGCCCGATGCCGGTGGGGAAACGTGAATGGGCTTCAATTTCCTCGATACTGGCGCTTATTTCCTCATTCATTGGTGGATAAACATCCTTAACATTGACCTCGTGTGCCACCACCTCGCCTGCTGGTAAGAGATGCAACTGAAACAGGCTAACGGTAGTCCTCGATCGCACTGGATTACTCCCTGGTGGCAGTGCATATGCCGGCAAGGGCGCTCACGCCCGATTTGTTTTAGCTCTTCTTCTATAGCCATCGCCAGGACGAAGGGGACCAGCTTGTGAAACCGGATGGCAATCCGGCACACGAACTCGGCGGCACTGGCCGCGGGAGTAATGCCTTTCTGTTTCAGTATTGCCTCTATCTGCTCTTCGATGGTGTTCTGCATTTCTTTTCCCCGTTGCTCTTTGCACCTTTATGGGCCGCCAGCGCCAGTGCCGTGAGGTCATCCGCTTTGAGGAGCACCCGCTCCCAGTCCGGATGCCCTGCGGATAGTTCGGCCTCCAAGTCCCGAATGAGGCGCTCTAAATCGGCCTGCCAGAAATCCCTGGGCTTGCTCATGCCTCCTCTTCCCATTTTGGATACCTGCCAAGGTCCTGCTCCCTGATACCCTTCTCAATGATGTCCCGGGTGGGTACCCGGTACGCTATGCCGGTGTTGGCCCGTACCATCTGCTTGAATTCGCCAAACTCGGCGATGAGCCGTTTTACCAGCTCTTCGTGGCAAGTATCGGAACAGGTCATCTCCCTGCCCCGGTCATAGGCGCTACCGCAGATGGCACATCTAGGCATCGTCTTTGGCGCCCTCCAGCCACCTGAATTGGCAGCGGTAAAACAGGTATTTCTCAAGAGGCTGATAACGGTAGCCGGCTCGCTGGAGTGCGTGAGCAAGCTCATCAAGATTGTCAAACCCGCCGCGCTCGGCATCGCCCTGGTCCATCTGCGCCCAGGTAACAGCATGCACCGCGACAAGCCCGGCACATCCTACCGGTTTCTCGTCCAGGAGTATTTGCAACCGGTCGCCGGCCGAGAGTTTGCCGGAGATTACCGCCTGCACAATATCACTGCCATTGGCCCTTATCGTCTGGGTTACCTCGTGCTGCTCAAGCCGCTGTGCCGCCTTAACCCCCAGCACTTGCCTGGTGAAAGATAGCTCAAAGTCCATATCTAGCTCACCTCCAGGGGCAATTCCTTTTGTTCGATGTAGGCGGTTTCGCCCTCTTTGAAGCCGTGTTGGCTAAGGACCTGACTCCAGTCAGTCCCTGTAACGGCCAGCCCTAAAGCTTCACGGTTAACGGCACCGGCAGAGCCATGATAGAAACCGCCGCACCAGCACTTACACCTGGTGCCGCGCGCCCGGTGACAGCGGCTATCACATCTTCTAACCCGGCCCATCCTGCTCCTCCTTCTCCTGTGCAGCCGTTGATGCCGGAACGAACCTTTCTTTCAGTGTCAGAAAAGCTTCCCAGGCGGGGATGGTCATATCATTTCGGTTGCCGCCGCCAAGCTCCTTATACATCTGTGCCGGCTGCAGCTTGCACAGATCCCAGGCCAGGCGTTCCAGGGTGGGATAGTCCGGCACCTGGGCTTTGGTAATCTTGTCCCACTCCGGCCGCGGCTTTATCTGGGACCTGGCTGGCTGTTGTCCGGTCTTCTGGGTTATTCCTTTTCTACCCGGAGCAGCTAAAAGGGGCTGTTTGCCCGACGCCCGCAAGAAACGGTCTATCATCTTTACGGCGTAGTCCGCCGGGATGCAGGGGTTCAGGGCATTGCGCTGGGCTTTAGATAAACCCTTCTGAAAAACGAAGGGATCGTCTTCAAGATGAGAGCCAGTAATTTCACCGCTTTCCCGGTCAAAGTCGTTGACCTTCATCTTCTTCGGCTGGTGGCAGCCCCCAAAGACGGAGAAGTTCCTCGTCAGGTCGGTGGCCTTGACTATGATGCGGACGGCGTCTTCGGTATCAGTAACAATGGGGTCGGACAGGATGATATTGCCTCGGGACCGGGCGACCTCACGGGTGCCTACCCAGGAGAGCTTTACCTTGCGAACCTTCTGCTTCTTCCTCTTGCCGTCGGGCTGGGGCACCCAGTCCCAGACCTCGGTCTCGTAGATATACTCCTCGATGGTTTCACCGGCCAGCTCGGCCAGCACCTGTCTCTCGTCCTTCTGCTCGATTTCCTGAATCTGGGCGAGCATCGCGGCGGTCATCTCGTCCATTGTTTGCCTCCTTACTTTGCTTCTGTCATAGCGGGTCGATTCCTATCTTCCGGCAAACGTTCAACATGTCTTTCACATTGTGGGATACCGGCTCAGTCGGCTGGCTGCTCAGCACGTTCCGATAGAGCTCTCTCAGTTTTCTTATTGCCGGCATGGTGAAGTCTTTGGGACCGTCGGGATCTCCGCCGTTTGCCTTATTGAACAGATAGGCGCTGAAAGCCAGGTTCTCGGTATAGATGAGAAGATAGCGGGCTACCTTTTTAAGCTCATCCGGGCTGCTCGCCCCCTTCAGAAACCGCAATACCTCTGCCTGATTGAGCAATCCGCTGTGCTTCCAGTAGGCATTGGGTATGGGTGTGGCTATTTCGGTAATGAACTCTTTGGTTTCGAGTTCAGTTACCTCAACAGTATTGCCATTAGCCAGTATCATTTTCATCTCATGCCCCCTGCTAGTTATTGCTGTGCAGAACGGCTTCAACCTGTTTTAAGACCGTGCCGGCGGTGAAGAAACTCTCTTGGGCCGCGGCTTGCACCGCGTGAAGCGGGGTAAACCGGTGGTGTTTCTGGATGACATCATTGAGATTAAGTGAGACGTATTTCTGGGTGGTGACGATGCTGGCGTGCCCCATTATTTGCTGTAGAGAGCGAAGGTCACCGCCACCTACGACATAGCCTTTGCCGAAAGAATGACGGAGGCGGTGGCCGCCCAGCTTGGGTCCGACTATACCCGCCTTCCTCATATAAATACGGACTATCCGGTAGATGCCCTTTCTGGTTAGCGGCCCCTTATGGCCGTGGAAAACATGCTCCCCCTTACCATCACTGGCGATAACACACATGAGGAGTCTTCTCGTTTCATCGCTGATAGGGATTTCGCGTTCGCCGGTCTTGCCCAGCACCGTAACCGTGTCAGTTTTGATGTCTCTCTTGCGGAGACTGGCCGCTTCGCTGGTTCGCATGCCGGTGTCCAGGAGGAGGGTTAATATGGCCCGGTCCCTCAGGCAGGACGCTGATTGAAGGAGTCTCATCATTTCGCCTGGCTCTAACGTGGCCATCATCTTTTTGGAGCAGCGGGGCGGGGAGACCTTCGCCATCGGATTGGGAATCTCGTAGCGCTCACTGATAAATCTGAAGAAGGCCCGCAGTACTCTGAAGTAGGCGTGTCTTGTCTCGGGGCAGCCGGTGATGCCGGCTAGGAATGACTCGATTGACCGGGGTTCCTGGGGTAGATTCGGATACTGTACGGCAAAACACCTTAGCTTGTCCGCGTACCACTCGATGGTTAGCGGGCTCAGGTTGTTCGCAACCCGGGAGTCAATAAATTCCTTGATAGCTTGCTCGGTTCTCACGCTAGCCCTCCGCTTCTAACCCTGCCGGTCGGGAAGAGACATTAGCCCTCGTCTTGTCGCTTTGGCTTGGTTTTTACTTCGAGGAATTACCGGGATAGCGGAGTCTCACAGGAATCTTGGTGAACCTCTGTAGACTCAGTGACACTTTCGGCGGAGTTGTTCACAATAGGGAGGCCATCGCTTAGTAGACCTTTGCGTCTGCCAATATCGATAGCCAGTTGGAAGAGGGTGCGTAGCCTCTCCTTTTCTGCTCTTGACTCTTTTGATGGCAATAACATTATTGCCACAAATCTCCGCTGCATGAGTGTTTCATCCCGTCCTGTTCCGGTAGTAGGTAAATTAGCCGCGTTGAACGTTTCCTGCGGTTTGAGCGTCAGCTGGGTCAGTCGAGTTATCCGAACCTTTGTCATAGGGGGGCAGCGAATACTGAAGGGCTACCGCTCGTCTTACCATGGAGCCAATATCGGTCCTTTCCAACTCCGCCATCTTTACCAGAGCCTCGTAATCCGCCTCGGAGAAGAGCACTCGCATGGAAACCTTGTTTTTGCCGACCATAGGTTGTCTGGTTTTAACCATTTTTTGCCTCCTACCTGAGCCTTGCAGTAACCATATTAAGAGGTAATGATAATCTTGTCAAGAACTCGATTGGTAATTATATTACCTTGTCTCACGAGTGGAATGTCCTATTTTGGCGCTGTTGTCCGGTCGGTAAATTGCGGTTTAGCCTCTTGACAGGTGCTAATTAAGGTGATAATATTACCTTAAGCTAGAATTTGTAATAATTTGGAGAGAATTTAAAAATGGCTGTAACTCTGGCACAACTCATCAGGGAAGCAAGGATAAGACGAGGTAATATGACCCAGGGAGAGCTGGGACGGTTGGTCAGCACCAGCATGGAAAACATCACCGCCATTGAAAATGGACGTAACCGCCAGCCAAGCCCGGAGGTCATTTCCGGCTTGGCTGAGACTCTCGACCTCGCCGTTGAGGACATCTACGCCGCTATCGCCGGCAGCCTGAATCGCTTGCCCTGGGAGAAGGTGGGCGACCTCGACCTGATGGACCCCGAGCTTGAGCTTATGTTCCGCCAGATAGACAGTCAGCTTAAGGGTGAAGCCAGGGACAGGGTGAAGTCCTTTATCCGGTTTGCCCTTGAGGAAGAGAGACGGAAGCGGCGCCAGGAGAAAAAAGATAAGCAATCTCCTGATAAATCATCTGCGGAGGGATAATATGGATAAAATCGATACCGCACAACTCCGATGCTGTGTCTATGCTCGGGTATCCTCCGATGACCAGGCTGGCAGAAACTTCTCTGTGCCTGCTCAAGTCGAAGCCTGTCGTTACTATGCCAAGGGTAAGGGCTGGACCATAGTAGCTGAATATCACGATGGATTTGAAAGTGCTAAGCCTGGCAAGGTCCGTCCAACATTCGAGAAGATGATGGATGCTGCCCGCCGTAAAGAGTTTGAGGTCATCATCGTCCATAAACTTGATCGCTTCGCCCGCGATGATTACGAACATGTCGTCTCGGAGCGTGAATTAGAAAAATTGGGTATTCGTCTTGAGAGCGTTAGTGAGCCCCTTGATGTCAGCAGTCCCGCCGGTTATCTTTCACGGCGTATAATGCAGGTTATCTCTTCTTGGTATATCAAGAATCTGGCAGTCGAAGCCAAGAAAGGTATGAAGCAGAAGGTAGCTCAGGGAGGATGGCCATGGATGGCTCCTTTAGGCTATATCAATCGTAAAGACAAAAATAATGCATGGGTAGACGTTGACCCTAAGCTGGGGCCTATTGTTACAGAAGCTTTTAAGGAGATGGCTACTGGGAAATATACTATCGATGAATGGACGGCTCGTGCCTTTAATCAGGGTTATCGTAACAGAACAGGCGGTGCCATATCCCGTTCGAAATGGCATGATCTTTTCCACCATCGTTTTTACCTGGGTAAGACAGGATGGGGGCGTAACGGGGAGGAACAAGACGGTAATCATCCTGCCCTTACTGATCCCATGACCTTTGCCCAGGTTCAGGAAGTGCTCGCCAAGCATGACCATTACAAGAAAAGAGTTCAACGCCACGATTACTTGCTTCGCGGGTTAATTTATTCTCTCGATGCTAATAGCCCCTGCCTAGTAACGACGCAGCCCAGTAAAGGAATGAGCTATTACCGAAGCAAAGCCAGGGTGGGCGTCAGCCAGGTCTACTATAACTGCCGTGAAATCGATACTCAGGCGGATGAGTTGGTCAAATCCATGGCGATTGAAGAGAAAAACCGTCCGCGCCTTGAAGCTGAACTCAACGCGTGGTTTGCCGAAATGGGGAAAGGGGGCGAAGACTCAGAGTTGGGCCGTGCCCGCCAGCGGCTCGAATCACTGGTAACGAAGAGAAAGAATATTAATCGCATGGCGGCGGAGGAACTTATTAGCTGGAGCGAGTTTAAGGAACTCCGTAATGAAATAGAGAGTGAAGAGGCAGCGTTGAAAGCACGCATAGATTTTATTACCAGGCATCAAACCCTTTTCGCTGCTGATTTTGAGGTGGCTCTCGACATAGTCTGTAACCTGAGCTGGCTCTATGAAGGCGGTGGTTTTGACGAGAAGCGTCTGCTGATTGAGACTCTCTTTGAACGGCTCAACATACGGCAGGGCAAGATAGAATCTTACGAACTTAATCCACCATTTGCAGTTTTCTACGATTGCTGGAAGGATGTCGGACCGGGGAATAGATTGGTTCGATTTGAGTCTTTAGTGGCTGGGGATAGAGGATTCGAACCTCTCCTCACAGATCCAGAGTCTGCTGTCCTACCACTAGACTAATCCCCAGTGACACTGAAATTATAACATAACCGGCTTACAACGTTCAGCGCTCAATTGCGGTCAAGCTGACAGATTTTACAATCCCTTTTTCGCGACGAAGTCGGCAAGGTCCCCGAGTCGGCAGCTATAACCCCACTCGTTATCGTACCAGGCAATTACTTTGACCATATTGCCACCGATGACCATGGTACTTTTCGCATCGATGATGGAGCTGTGATGATTACCTTTGAAATCGATACTAACCAGCTCTTCTTCACAGTATTCCAGGATGCCCTTCAGTGAGCCGCTCGCGGCATCTTTGAATGCCTTGTTGACCTGCTCTACTGTAACTTCTTTTTCAAGTTCGATAACCAGGTCAACTACAGAAACGGTGGGCGTGGGGACTCTGAAAGCGATACCATCCAGCTTGCCTTTGAGTTCCGGCATTACCAGGCTTACAGCACGCGCAGCGCCAGTAGTGGTGGGGATAATGCTTAAAGCGGCGGCCCTGGCACGGCGGAGGTCTTTATGAAAGACATCGAGTATTTTCTGGTCATTGGTGTAAGCGTGAATCGTGCTCATCTGGCCTTTTTTAATGCCGAAGTTTTGATGTAATACTTTTACTGCCGGGGCTACACCATTCGTGGTGCAAGACGCATTAGAAATAATCTTGTGTTTGGAAGGGATGTACTTATCTTCGTTTACGCCTAAGACGATGGTGATATCTTCACCCTTGGCTGGCGCGGAGATGAGGACTTTTTTTGCGCCTCCCTGGAAATGAGCGGCGGCTTTAGCAGCGTCTGTAAAAAGGCCTGTAGATTCAATTACAATATCCACGCCCATGTCTTTCCAGGCGATTTTTGCCGGGTCTTTTTCTGCCAACACCTTTATCTTTTTACCATCGACAATAATAGAATCATCAGAGGTTTCTACTGTACCCGGATATTTTCCGTAGGTGCTATCCCATTTTAAAAGATGGGCATTAGGCTTATTATCAGTGAGGTCATTAACGGCAGCGATTTCTAGATTCCCGCGGTGGTACTGGTTAATCGTCCGTGTTGTTAATCTGCCAATTCTACCGAAACCATTAATACCGATTTTTACTGTCAACTATTCCTCCTATGCTCTCTTTATTAAAGCAGGCGCAATTTCACACTAATCAAATTTTAACAAATGCGCTGATAGTAAACAATACCGTTCTGATTACCGGCAATAACTTTATGCGCAAGGCTCATAGCCCGCAAGTGGGCGAGCGTTTCGGAGACAGCGGCACGTTTATCCCCCGGCATCAGGTCAGCGAATTTGACACCGCCAAGCTCAGGCATCCATGTAATCATATTGGAAATCTCAAAAGCGGTCATTTTGTTACAATCCAGGGCTTGCATGATTTCAGTGCTTCTCATCTCGTGGTGCTGAATGATTTCATCTACTCTCTTGGGCAAGTTATTGAAAATAGCTTCATGGGCAGGCAGGACCAGCGTGACGTCCAAGTTCTTAATCAGGAGCAGTGACTTCAGAAAATCGCCAAGCGGATTTTCTTCGGAGTGTGGCACAAGGCTGACGTTCGGCGTGATGACCGGCAGAATGTGGTCCCCGGCAAACAAAATCTTGCAGTTTTGTTCGTAGAGACAGATATGTCCCGGGGAATGCCCCGGGGTCCAGATTACCTTCAGAGTGAAGCCATCGCATTGTATTGTTTCACCACCGTTAAGCATCACATCCGGTTGCGCCGGCACGGGCTTTCCCATACCCCCGAACGGCATGCGGACGATACCTGTTTTAGGCAAGGGGACGCCATTGTTCCGGAACCACTGTTCGCTCTGGCGCACAAACTCTTCAGTCACCGCATATCGCGTGCGGAAGATTTCGCGGTCGGCATTATGCATATATAGTTTGGCGTGAGAAAGCTGTTTAACTCTGCCTGCCAGTCCGTAATGGTCGAAGTGGGCGTGCGTGACAACAATTTGGGAAATGCTCTGAAAACTGACACCGATTTCTGCCATCTGTTGGCATAAGGCATTGAAAGCTTCGTCATCGCCCCACCCGGTATCGATGAGGGTACAATCTTTCACTCCGCGCATCAGATACACATTCGTGTTTTCGAGCGGGTTGTTCGGGATAGGAATTTTTAACTGATAGATGCCATCGGTAATTTTTGTGACCATTGTGTTTATGTCTCCCGGATTTGGAATGCTTTTTTACCGGCGAACTTAGCGCCCGTGCCAAGCTCAGCCTCGATTTTTAAAAGCCGGTTGTACTTGGCAGTGCGCTCGGAGCGACAGGGGGCGCCGGTCTTAATCAACCCTGTGCCAAGTGCTACTACAAGGTCAGCAATGGTGGTGTCTTCTGTCTCACCACTGCGGTGGCTGATAACAGCTTTCCAGCCTGCAGAGTGAGCCGTGTTTACCGCCTGAACCGTCTCGGTGAGGGTACCGATTTGGTTGAGTTTGATAAGAATGGCATTGGAAGCTTTAGTTTTAATGCCATTCTTGAGGCGCTTCACGTTGGTGACATACAGGTCATCGCCGACGAGCAGTGTTTTTCTGCCAAGTTTTTTAGTCATCAATTGCCAGCCTGCCCAGTCGTCTTCTGCCATACCGTCTTCGATGCTGACGATGGGGTAATCCCTGACCCATTTGACATAATAATCAACCATCTCCGCACTGGTGAGCGTGACACCTTCGCGGGTGAGAATATATTTACCGTTTTCATAAAACTCGCTGGACGCAGGGTCGAGTGCGATAAAGCAGTCCTTGCCCGGTTTATAGCCCGCCTTTTCAATTGCCGCGAGGATTGCTTCAACCGCGGCTTTGTTAGAGGACAGGGAAGGAGCAAAACCGCCTTCATCGCCGACATTTGTATTCAAGTCCTTATCCTTCAGCACCTTTTTCAGCGCCTGATAAACTTCAGCACCCATTCGTAATGAATCCCGGAAGGTCTTAGCGCCGGCAGGGAGAATCATAAATTCCTGCAAATCGGTGGAGTTGGCGGCGTGTTTCCCGCCATTGAGAATATTCAACATCGGAACGGGTAGGGTATAATTCACGGCATCATTGAGGTAGCGGTAAAGAGGCTTGCCGGCTTCGTTGGCGGCGGCGTGGGCAATTGCCAGCGAGGCGCCCAGGATGGCATTTGCGCCGAGACAAGACTTATCTTTCGTGCCGTCCAGTTTAATCATTGTTTTATCGAGTGCTTCTTGTTTCGAGGCGTCTTTGCCTTCTAGAGCGCGATTAATTTGATTATTTACATTACTGACGGCTTTTAATACACCAAGACCGTTGTAGCGGGATTTATCACCATCACGCAGTTCCAGGGCTTCATATTTGCCGGTGCTGGCGCCTGAAGGCACCGCGGCGGAACCGGTTGCTCCGCTCTCCAGGATTGCTTCCACGGCAACTGTGGGGTTACCGCGGGAATCCAGGATTTCACTGGCTTTGAGATGGATGATTTTCGACATATTACCTACCTTTTGCTAATTGTATAGCCTTTGTTACCGCACCTTTCGCACTTTTGGCAATAATGATTGATTTTTCCTTATGCCCGTTACGGGATAAAGACCATGTATTAAGACCGATAACGGGGATTTTGGAGTCGAGTGCGTAAGCGATTTCAGAGAGAGTGCCGTAACCGCCTCCGATGGCAATGACTGCCTGCGCAGATTTCACGAGGATGGCATTCCGGGCATAGCCTATGCCGGTCGCAATGGGGATTTGGACATATTTATTGGCTGAGTTGCGGTCATCGCCGGGAAGGATGCCGATGGTTACACCGCCTTCTTT
>JAQTTS010000408.1 GCA_028710655.1 Dehalococcoidales bacterium | reverse complement strand
TCTCTACCCCCTTTCTATTTAAGGAGGATCCATGTCTGACAAAGCCATGCCGGAAGTAACTATCACGCTGGATAAAGAGCGCCACCTTCTTTTCGGATTGAGAGCTATGAAGCTCATCGAGAAGGTCACGGGGAAGAATGTCCTCTCAGGGGAATTCTGGAAAAGTCCAACTGCCGCCGATCTCAGCGTCATGCTCTGGGCTTGCCTGAAGCATGAGGATGACAGCCTGACGATCGAGAAGGTGGACGAGCTGGTAGACAAGTTCTCCAGCATCACGGTAATCAGCGAAACCATTGCCAAGGCTTGGGGGAACGCCATTCCTGAATCCGGTAAGGAGGCCAGAGAGGCCGCCCCTTTAGGCTAGATTGGCTGAAACTCTGGTCGTTCGGGAGATACAATCTTCGTCTCTCTGAGGATGAGTTCTGGGATTTAACCCTGGCTCAATGGATAGCTCTTGTCAAACATCATGAGCGCGAACAGGAGCGTCTGGATTATCGGTCAGCCTTGATTTGCTCCGTGCTGGCTAATATCAATCCAAACAAGAGAAAGGGGAAGACCTTCAAACCGCAGGACTTTATGCCGCAAATGGTATCCCGTAAGACTCGAACGGGCAAGAAGGGAATAGAAGTGGATTCCCTCATCATGATAAATGCCGCCATGGGCGGAAAACTAGTGGAGAAGAAGCATGTCTAGCGAGATAGGAAAACTCTTCGTAACAATAGGCAGTGATATATCCGGCTTTCAAAAGGGCTGGAATACTGTGCAGGGAAGACTGAAGGGTATCGGCGCGGGCATGACCGCCGCCGGTGCCGCCGGATTGAAGATGATTGATTCCGCTCGGGAGATCAACTCTCAACTTGCCCAAGTTGCCCTGACCGTTGGCTCTACTACGGGCGAGCTTCGCAACATGGTCATGGAGACGGCCAACGTTACCTTCGGCATTGACTCCGTAACCAAGACCTTTGACCTCTTGTCCAAAGCCGGAATAACTAACGAAACCCAAATGAAGGCTTCCGCTAATGCCTTTGATGCCTTGGCGGACGCCACGGGCTCTAGCGCGGAGGTCATGGCGGATATGCTCATCCCTGCCTTCAAGAATCTGGGGGTAGCTATTCCTACCTCTTCTAACGAACTGGACAAGTTCACCTGGCTTTCCAAGAATACCACCGTTCAGCTTACGGACTTCGCTTCGGCCATGGATTATGTGGCTGCCTATGGGTCTAGCTTGAACCTTACTCTCGACGATATGGTGGCCATCATGGCGGCCCTGGAGGCTAAGGGTATCACCGGCTCGGCGGTAACCAGAGTGTTCAGGACGGCGGTATCCCAAGCAGCGGATGGAGCGGTGACGCTTAATGAAGCTCTCGGGCTTACCCAGCAAGAGGTTGACGGCTTTAAGCAGAAGATGGGTGAGGCCAGTGGAATTACAGACGAATACGCCGCTGCGGCCAATACCCAGTACGGCATCATGGACAAGCTCAAATTCCAGTGGAGCAAAATTCAACTGGCCGTGGGCTCGGCCCTGACTCCGCTTGAGTCGATGTTTGCCCTGATGACCGCCCTGGGGCCGGTGATGATATTTCTGGGGTCATCGGCTGGGAAGAGCGCCCTGGCTTTTATCGGGCATGCGGCAGCCGTAGTCAGGAGCAATATCGCTACGGCTACTCATGCCATATCTTCAAGAGGGCTGGCTTTATCTCAAGGTATAGAGGCGGGGACTGCCGGGGCAGCAGCTACAGCCCAGACTACTCTGGCAGTAGCTACAGCCGCGGGGATAGCGCCAGCGGTTGCCCTAAAGGTAGCGCAGGATGCACTTAACGCCTCCATGAAGGCCTTTCCCCTTTGGGCGATTATCGCTGCCATAGCTGCGGCGGTGGCGGGGATCATCTACCTAGTGAAGCACTGGGATCAGGCCAAGAACTCATTCCAGCAGGCCAACCTTAATATCAAGAACGCCTTCCTTGCGATGACCGATGGAATATTGGATAAGTTGCAGAAGCTGTCAGGCGGAATCCCACCTCTTCAGTCCGCTATCCAAGCTTTCCGCGACAAGATCACGGACATGTTCGGGGCCAACCAAGTAAAGCTGGAAGAGTTGAAAGTCGAGCGAGCCTGGATGGACTTGCAGAAGAAGGTCAAGGAGTCCAAGGATTCAATAGTCTCCGACGCTAAGATGGCCACGCAGACAATGATAAACAGCTCCGAGACGGCGGCTACGCAAGCCATCCAAGATGCCCAGAACGTCAGAGACAAAGAGAAGGAGGCCCTTGAAGACCGCAAGCAGTTCTACCGCGACCTGACTGAGGATCGGCTTACCCAGATAGACAAGCAGATGGTAGCGGAACTAGCCGCAATGAATCCTGACCTTGGTGAGAAGGCTCAAGCCTATCTGGATTTGGTTGAACAGCAGGAGGCAGCGGACAAAGAGCGTCAACGCGGGATGGATGAAGACCGCCTCAAGGACTTACAGGCAGAGCGTAATCTGGGAAAGGCAATAACCGGCGAGCGCAGGGAAGAAATGGAGAAGCAGCTTGCCGATCTCAATGATGAGTTGGATAACGAGGAAGACTTAACCAGAGAACGCAGGAAAGACCTCAAAGAGCAGATAAGGGATATCCAAGATCAACTGAATGAGGATTTGACCGATGCGGACAAGCGGACATTAGACGACCAGATAGCCGATATCGAAGACAAGTACGCAGCCCAGGATGCTCTGCATAATTTATGGCAGGGCCTCATGGCCGAGGATACAGACAAGTTCTTTGGAGATCAGCAGGATGCAGCCGATACGAAATACAGCGAAGAGGTAGACCAGATCACCGCTAATCGAGAC
>JAQTTS010000407.1 GCA_028710655.1 Dehalococcoidales bacterium | reverse complement strand
ATGATGATGGCCATTCTCATGCCCATGATGAAGGGCGTCACCGGCTCCAGCAAGTCCTAGCCGGAGATTTTCACACTTAAATAAGGAGGTTCAAGTAATGACTGAGAAGATTGCGCCACAGCAATATTCCGGCTATCCGGGAACGCGGCCTCCCAAGGGGTGGGTGCCCCCACTGGGACAGGCGCTGACCCTGCTCGGTGTCTTCGACAACGAGTCGGGCTATTGGATTGGGCTGCCGCTCCAGGTGCTGCGAGAAGCGCTCCTGAATGCGGAAGCCCTGCATACCGAGGACCGCATCGACGAGCGGAACAAGATCGAGGTAACCGTACCTGACGTTTCAGCCCAGGACACGGTCAAGACGACCGAGCTTGAGGTGCCTTCCGGTGAAGTCTGGTACATCAACCGCTTCAACCTGGTCACCGAGGCCGAGGTGTCAGGCAACGTCCGTATTTCCAAGTTCCCCAAAACCAACGAAATCGATAAGAAGTACCTGGGTACGGACCTGGCCGCCAGCCAGGATGAGGACTATGACCTGGCTGCCGCCGGGCAGCTCGGCGCCGACCTGAGACTGATCGGGGGCGACAAGCTCACCGTGGTGGGCACGGTAACCGCAGCGGGCGGTACCACCGCAGCCCGGAAGGTAACCCTGAATCTGTACGGCCGGAAAGCAAGACGACTGGTCTAAGCATAGGGAGGTGTTCAAATGCCCTATGCGATGGTGCCGTCAGGATACCGGGCTGTCCCCATAGGTCAGGCCGCGAACGTAGAGGAACTGGGCACCTTCGCTCCGCTTGAAGAAAGCTCGGCCGAAGGTGCCCTTTTCTTAATGCGCCTCGACTTCCAGGAGACGCCTTCAGGGGAGGCTCTCGCTCACTTAGAGCAGGCTTTCCGGGATGAAGGTGTCGAGTCCTGGCCGGGCTATGGATTTTTTGTCTACTCGGATGAAAACAGCCCAACCGTCTATCTCGCCTGGCAGAAAGGGTTAGCCTGGCTGCCGATCATTATCGGGATACTGGCAACAACGGTTCTGCCCCCGCTATTGACAGCCGGTGTCTGGCTCATCCTGCCCGAGAGCTTGAAAAGCTTCATTTCCGGCCTGGTCAACCTGGGCATGATGGCCTTGATGATGTTCCTGGTGGTGAAGATGATGCCGGCATTGGCGCCGGAGAAAAAGAAACCCAGGCAAATCGAGGAGTCCAAGACATGAACGGATACCCCGAACAATATGAATACTATCCGGCGGAATACCAGCCGATGTTCTGGCAGGGGCTGGTAGCCGGCGTTATTGACATCGTGATCATGGTGGCCCTGGCAGCCTGGGCGCTGTCTCTGGTGAAAAAAGCCTTCAAGGGCGAGGAGGTCAAGCTCCGATGACACCGGTCAGCGTCATGTCAGGGTCTATGGGCGACATCTTCTGGGACCTGCCGCCCTGGATAACCTACGCCCCGGGTTTCGACCTGGGATGCAGCATTTACGTGGCCAACCCGACCGCCCTGGAGAAAGAATACGCCCTGATGGCCAGGCTCTACCGTGGTGAAACACTGATAACCGAGGAAGCCCTGCCGGTCTTCGGCTATGCCTGGTTCAAGGTGGCGCCGGGCGATTTTATCAGGCTGAGGGGCGCGCTTCGATTCAATGAAAGCGATGCCGACCTTGCCGTATTTCTCGTTGAGCGGGAGACGGAAGAGGTGACCGACTCGGCGATAACCAGGCTGGTAGCCCCGCAGGAAGCCGGCGCTTTACCCCCGGCATGGCCGGGAGCGCCCGGCAGTACGAGCACGGGATTCGATTGGAGCACGATGCTCTTCATGATGGTTCCCTTCCTGATGCTGGGAGCGGTCGTCGGAGCCGCTAAACCTTCTGACGAAAAGAAGAAGGTCGAACCGGTGACCTCATCGGGAGAGCGCAAGCTGCTGCCCGAAGGGAGGAAGGAATAATGCCTGGCGAGTTCTATGTAGAAGGCAAGCAGGAGAAGGTCAGCCTCCAGGGCGTCGAGTCCAGCTTGGCGGACCTTAACGCCAAAGCGGATGCGATCAAAACGAAAACGGACAACCTGGCGGGGGAGACCCCCGGGCAAGGCTCGACGACAGCCGACTGGCAGGTAGCGGAAAGCAGTGTTATCTCTATCGGGAATGCCGGGACGCGAGTCAAAATACACGACCTTACCCTGAGCATTCACAACCTGGTGGGGACTCAGGTAACAATACGGTTTTACAAGAAGGTGAACGGCACGGAGAGAAAGGTCTACGACCAGACATTTGATGCTACAGCCGACCCACCCGGGCTTCCGGTGATCAACGGCACCTGGGCGATTCACGATATTTTGAGAGCGACCCTGCAGAGCAACAACGCCGCCGACAACGGCCAGGCGGTCGACTACGACTGCCTGCTGGAGGTGATGTCATGAGCCTCCTTACCAAGGGAGTGACCGGGCTTTCAGGCCTGGTAGTAGATTCGGATAAGGACTGGCTGGGGCACCTGATCAAAAACCTCGGTGCGCCGGCCGCTGACGGCGATGCCCTGAGAAAACAGGATGCCGTCCTAAGGTCTCTGCTTACCCAAGCAGGCCAGATAATCTATGCCTCGGCGCCGGGAACACCGGTGGCGCTGGCTCCGCAGTCGGGAGACAAGTATCTCAAGACAGGCACGCCTCCCTCGTGGTCGGACCTGCCGGCAGGTGGGGGATTTTGGCTGCTTGCCGGGCAGACGGTGCTGTCGACCAGCCAGGGCATCATCGAGGTGACCAATATCTCGACCACGTTTGAGATCCTATGGGTCATCCTGATGTCGAGCTGGAGTCACGGCTACGATATCGTCCTCCGGCTGAACAATGACTCCGG
>JAQTTS010000406.1 GCA_028710655.1 Dehalococcoidales bacterium | reverse complement strand
ACACGATCATCAACGACAAGGAAAAGACCGTTACCTTTGTCATTGAGACAAGACTCAATGAGTACATTACCATTAAACAGGTTGAGGAATTGAGGCGCAGGATTGCGGGAACACTGAATACTTACGCCCATGTACTGGAAGACTAGAGACATTGCACGAGAGGCTTGGACCCTGAATGTCTCCCTAACAAGGAAAGGGAGCAAGTAAGATGAGTAATGGAGTTAAGGAACCTACCACGTCATATACCGTTGACGAGGATGGTACAACCTACAAGATGGTGGAGTATGGACCAGAAGACGAATACCTTTTGACCAAGGGTGGCTTTGAAGATCCCAACTACACGCAGATTCCTAACCAGCTATTAGGCCACTGGAAGGGTGGCGTCTACATTGTAGGGCAGATGGCCGATATGAGGGAGACAGAGCTAAAGGTGTGCCTTGCCCTATGTCGAGAGACGTTTGGGTTCCACAGAGACGCAGCCGCCGCAAGTCTTTCATGGCTGGAAAAAGCAACGGGCCTGAGTAGGCAGGGAGTCATCGATGGGATAAATAGCCTGATGAAGCGGGGCCTGTTCGATAAGGTTGGACAATCAAACAAGGGCACCGTGTTTAGCAAGGGTAGTCAACAAAATAGACTAGGGGTAGTCAACGGAGTAGACCAGACTAGTCAACACAGTAGACACATTAAAGAAAGTATAAAGAAAGAAGAAAGAAACGGGGCGCAAGCGCCCCCTCTTAATGAAGAGGAAGAGGACATAGAACCGACGGAGATCTACTACAAGGATAAGACTAGAGTAAGAGCACAAGGCAAGGTATCCGAGGGGCCTTGGGTTGTGGTGTGTGATTCATGCGGCAACGATGTCATAATTCATGAACTAAACAGTCCTACCGAGTGTCGTTGCGTCATGCGTAGGTACACTCTCCTTTCTGGTAGGCCACAACCAAAGGTAAAGCCCGGCTCTGCTGCTGTTAAAGCCTACTACCTTATTACTGGCCTCAAGTCTACCGAGTGGGAAGAGGACATAGCGGAGGCCATTACAGACGTTCCCCGCTGGCGTCGGGTGGTTAAGGAGTACATCAAGCAGGGGTGGAGCCCCAAGAGTGTCGGCACCATGCTCAAGTACTATGAAGAGAACCGTATGCCTGGCACGAAGAAGGAGGGTGAGCCAGCAGCGAACGACTACGGACCAGACCCTATGCTAATGAACATGCCGGGAGGGTAGACCTATGGCAAACGAGATACTGACCAACTACGATGCGGAAGAGTCTGTACTTGGGGCAATCCTCATCGACCCCGACGCGATCATTACCATTGCCACCATCCTAGAGCCGGAGGATTTTGGCAGAGCAGAGCATAAGGCTATCTATGCGGCCATGCTCGACCTCTACCGGCAGAGCTGTGCTATCGATGCGGTGACGGTAGACGATGCGCTTGAGGGAAAGAACATCAAGCCTGTGGCCCGGTTCCTGACCGTAGTGCCGACCTCTATCCACGCCGAACACTATGCCAACATCGTCAAGAAGTTTGCCGTGCGCCGTTCCCTTCACGACGCAGCGCAGAAGATTGCACTCCTGGCCCACAACGATACCGAAGAGGACGTACATGGGCTGCTGGCCGGGGCAGAGAAGATTGTCACCGAAGTGAGCCAGAAGACGCCGACCCTCGTTACCACCATCAAGAGCGAGATGCAAAAGGTGTTTGATGGCATCTTTGAACCGAAGGAAGTTAAGGGAGATCGTGTCTTCACTGGATTCCCTGGCCTCGACAGTGCTATGGTAGGAATCGAGAACAGCCGCTTTTGGGTAGGGGCGGCGGTGCCGGGATCTGGCAAAAGCTCATTCGCCGTCAACCTCGTGCGCGGTGTAGCCAGGCAGAACAGGAACGTGGTGATTCTCTACTTCCATCCCGAGCAGAGCGCAGCCGAGATCAACAGCCTCTTACTCTCCTGCGGTACACCTAATGACCCGATGGAACCCAACCACTACGTTCCGCCTCTCCGCATCAAAGCGTTGCAGATGACAGAGGGGCAGCGGCAGTCATACCTCAACGCCGGAGCGTTCTTGCAGAACTCGACCGTGGGCCGCTACGCCAACGGTAAGGCGGCAGAGATGGCGAAGAAGAAAGAGGACTATCTCAGACTTCCCTTGCAGGAATGGGAGATAGCAACGCTCTCCGCAAGCCGGGCCGAAGTAGAGAGTACAACTATCATCCTCAATGACCCAAGCGGCGAGACGATTCACAAGATCCGTGCTACCGTGCGCCGGGTAAGGGCACGGATGCACCCCGACACCTTTCTGTTCGTCGTGTTTGATGGGATGCACCTTATCCCCGGCGCGGGAGAGGGCAACAGACTGGCGGAACTGATGACCATTACCAGGACATTCAAGATCATGGCGCAGAAGGACGTTACGCCCGGCGCGGTGTTGGTCAATCACCAGTTGGTCAAGTCATTCTTCTCCGAGAAGCAGAACAGGCAGTACCACAATGGCTTGCTGCGAGACAGCGGAACGGTAGCAAATGACGCCGATGTGATCTACTTCTTGGACCGTCCCAGTATGTGGACCAACGGGCAGGCCGGAACGTGGGATAACCTCGACCTGATCTGCACCAAGAACAGGCAGACCAGCAACGAGTTTCGAGCGTTCTTCAAAATGCACACGTCCACTATGAGGATAGAGGGGAGAGATGTAGTCTAATGGATATGGCAGAGCACTACAAGCGGCTGTCCGAAGAGGCAAAGAAGATCGGGAACATGCGGCTGTATGTGAAGTACCGCAAGATGATGCTGAATGAGCAGGCCAGGACGTACAAGCGCAAGTCAGAACGCTAGTTCTGGTATTGA
>JAQTTS010000405.1 GCA_028710655.1 Dehalococcoidales bacterium | reverse complement strand
CCCGAAATTTTGAATCGCGGATTCCCAATAATGTATGCGTTTTTCGGAGCAACTCGGCCAGGGTTTCGGAGCAACTCGGCCACCCTGTCGGAGTAATTCGGCCAGCTTGACGGAGCAACTCGGCCACCCTTAGGTTGGTCGGGGAGGAGGAGTTTGCTCCCATTGGGGATCAGGAACAGCGCCGGGCAATCCAAAGCCATAAAATCGCATTTACGGGGGGTGATTTTATGGCTAACAGGAGGTTGCCTGTGCGAAAGATAAAAGAAATTCTACGCATGAAACATGTCTGCTCTCTTTCCAAGCGGGAGATAGCGCAAAGCTGCAATGTCCCGAGGAGCACCGTCGGCGACTACCTCAGGAGGGCAAGGGCGGCAGGGCTGGATTGGTCCGAAGCTTCGAGACTCACCGACACCGAACTTGAATCCCGTCTTTTTCCCACGGAACATTTGCCGAGCTCGGTCCACCGTCCGCCGCCTGACTGCGCCTACATCCATGATGAGCTTCAGACCCACCGCAAGGTAAACCTCACTCTGACCCAAATGTGGCTGGAGTACAAAGAGCAGCACCCTGACGGCTATCAATATAC
Source organism: Dehalococcoidales bacterium (assembly GCA_028710655.1). The sequence goes on along the minus strand of JAQTTS010000405.1, from coordinate 2,258 downwards.
ACAGTTTTGCGAATACTATCGCCGCTGGCGCGGCAAGCTGGATTACTGCATGCGCATCACCCACACAGCCGGAGAGAAAGTCTTCGTCGACTACTGCGACGGTCTGGCTATCGTCGATCCAGTCAGCGGCGAGCAAATTCCAACTCAACTCTTCATAGCCGTATGGGGAGCTTCCAATTATACATATGCCGAGGCAACCCTCTCCCAGACACTGCCTGACTGGATAGGATCTCATGTGAGGGCCTTCCGCTATTTCGGCTGCGTACCCAGGTTGCTGGTGCCGGACAATCTCAAGAGCGGGGTACAGGATCCGTGTTTTTATGAAGCGGAGCCGAATCGCACCTATGCAGAGATGGCCGGGCATTATGGCTGCGCCATTCTGCCGGCTCGACCAGGTCACCCCAGAGACAAGGCCAAAGTCGAGGCAGGAGCACTTATAGCTCAGAGGTGGATACTGGCTGTATTGCGCCACCGGACCTTCTACAGTCTGGAGGAGCTGAATATGGCCATCCGGGAGCTTCTGGAAAGCCTCAACTCCCGTTTACTGCGCCGCTTGGGCAAGTCGCGCAGGGAGCTGTTTGAAACCGTAGACACACCCAACGCTCAGTCCCTGCCAGAACGTCCCTACGAATACGCTGAATGGCTCAAGGCAAAGGTCAACATCGATTACCACATAGAGGTCGACCATCACTATTACAGCGTACCCTTCCAGCTTCTGAGAGAAAGACTCGACATAAGGCTGACCGCCTCCACCGTTGAAGTACTCCGCAAGGGGGAACGTGTGGTTGCCCACGCGAGGTCTCACGTCAGAGGAACTCATACGACGCTCAAGGACCATATGCCCCCGGAGCACCGCAAATATGCCGAATGGAGTCCATCCCGCTTCATCCAGTGGGCATCCAGGACCGGATCCGCCACTGCGGAGCTTGTGGAAAAGATTATGGCCTCACGCACATATCCTGAGCAGGGGTATCGCGCCTGCCTGGGAATAATGCGGCTGGGCAGGCATTACGAACCGGAGAGGCTTGAAGCGGCGGCCCAGAGAGCTCTCAAATTCAACACCTGTTCCTACAAGTCGGTACGGGCCATCCTGTCGGCTGGTCTCGATCTCCAGGCAGTCGAGGAAGAAGTTCTCACCCAGGCGAGCCTGCCGGTGCACGGCAACATCAGGGGCAAGGAGTACTACACGAATTTCAAACAGGAGGAAGATCATGCTTGACGAACAGACCATAGCAACTCTCAACGCAATGAAACTCTTGGGCATGGCAAAAGGCCTTGAAGAGCGACTCAACACACCCGCTCACGCGGAACTCTCCCACGCTGAGTTTGTTGGATTTCTGGTTCAGGACGAGAAGCTTTACCGCGACAACCAGCGGCTCAAACGCCTGCTCAAGAATGCCAGGCTCCGCCAGGCCGCATCTCTGGAGGACATCGACTTTCGTCATCCACGCGGTTTGAACAGGCAGGTGATGCTGGAGCTTTCCAGCACCCGCTGGATTGATGCACACCGCAATGTACTCCTCACCGGCCCGACGGGTATAGGCAAATCCTATCTGGCCTGCGCCCTGGGCAATTTCGCAGCCCGGAACGGCTATACGGTTCTTTATATGCGAGCACCCAGGCTCTTTGAAAGTCTCCAGCAAAGCCGGGGAGACGGTTCGCACATGAAAACCCTCTCCAGGTTGGCGAAGGTGCATCTGCTCATTATTGACGACTTCCTGCTCAATCCTCTCGGGGATATCGAGCGTCGAGATCTGCTGGAAATAGTTGAGGATCGTTACCAGGCAGGATCCACAATAATAACCAGTCAATGTCCCATAAATGACTGGCATCCGAATATCGGCGACCCGACCCTCGCCGACGCCATATGCGACAGGTTGTTCCACAACACCTTCAAGATAGACCTCAGAGGAGATTCCATGCGCAAGGGCAAGAAGGAATCCGAACCGATTCCGACTGAGAAGCAGAGAAAAGGCAAAGAGTAAAGAGGAAGGGGGTAGAAAAAGGGGAAATTGTCATTGAAATAACCTTGAGCTAAACTGAATCAAGCTCGACGCTGTTCACCCGAATAGGTGGCCGAATTCACCGTGCCGCTGGCCGAGTTGAACCGGGACCGGTGGCCGAGTTCGCCGAAACCGGCATCCTCCAGAGTATCACCGTTTTCAATGGTAAAACGGCTTATGTTATGGAGGATCATGTTCATGTTGCAGATGGACCAGACCGTACCGTTCGAATCCTGACCATAAAGTGCCAAATCG
>JAQTTS010000404.1 GCA_028710655.1 Dehalococcoidales bacterium | reverse complement strand
GCCTCTAAAAACTGGTCGTCCATATTGTCTCCTTTCCGCCCATTGAAGCTAAAGTGGCTGACCAACGGGCTGACCATTGTGCCTGAAGTGGTCGCCCAATGGGCAACCCGCTGAAGCTAAACTGGTGGTTTTCGCCCACGAGCAAAACCTCAAAATCGTAGCTAAATTCCCTGGTCGCCGGTCACCCCCTCTCCATCTTTTTCTTTCTCCAGTACCCATCCGAGGATGCCTATCCTGGTTTCCAGCACCTGCCGGGCAAACGCGGCCAGCGAGCTGAACCACTGCCTGACCCACGGCCGGTCCTCCGGCGGCATCCTCTGGATCAGCATCTCGGCCCGGGAAGCGGAACCCAGCAATTCCATCGCTTCCCCGGGGAAATGCCGGCTGAACGTCAGGAATATATCCGGGTTGGCGATTTCCTGCCCGGCTTCCATTCCGGACAGCATCTGTTCGTAACTCTCCAGTTTTTGCCTGATTTCCGTCTCACTTTTCATTTGAATCCCCTCCAATAATTAGTTTGATTGCCCTTTTTATCCCCAGCCGCGGCGCCACCCTGGCCACCATGACTGCCTGCCGTACGTCCTGGCTGAGACCGTCGAGGCCGCGGGCCACCTCGTCGGCTTGCTCTTCATCCAGGTTCTCGCGGGTAACCAGTACTCCCCTGACCACGGTCAGGTAGTCGCTCCGGTTGTAAGCCGTTAGTTTCCGTATGGCAAACCGCGACTTGAGTTCCGGTGAGAGCTTGTCCAGGTGATTGGATGCAGCCACCACTCTCACCTGGTTGGTCAGATTTAACTCCCGACCCCTCTTGGCGCGGACCAGTCGACCACCCTCCATCAGTGAGAGCAGGGCCGCGGTGTCGGCGGCGTCCATCTTGTCCAATTCGTCGATAAGGAGAATTTGCGGCAGCCTTTTGGCAACATCGTCCCACAGGCCGGACTTCGATGTACCCGAACCGAGCAGCCAGATGGCTCTCTCCCCGGCCACTCTCTCAATGTCCCAGAGAAAGAGCGTCTTGGCCAGGGCGGGCGGTCCGGTCAGCAGCACATGAACAGGCTTCTCCGCCAGCAGGCAGGCAGTTAGAAGCTCCTTGACATCGTCGTGGTCTATGATGTCGCTGAAGATACTCTCGGCAATCTCGAGTGGCTGACTTGTATCGGGACTTGGGACATCCTCTTGCTGCACGCTGCTGACTACCGCCTTACCCAGTTCGCTGAGCCGGTAACCGGTGTAGGAGTTGGAGCGAAATACATTGTCCAGGTAGCAGTCTTTGAATAAGCGGCTCAATGTTGCCGGCCAGATACGAACATGCCGCCATGACCAGCCCATCCGGTATTCACTCATATCATGCGAGTCCTCAAACCGCGCTATTTCGCTCAGTAGTTCAAGGTCACCCTCTTTCATTTTTGTCCTTCTCCGATGTATTTTCTCCCTGTAACTCAATCAGTTCATCGGCCAGAGCTTTCGCCTGCTTTTCCAGTTTTCTTTTCGTCTTGAGAAAAGACTGTTGCATGTCTTTGCCGGCGAACTCCGGCCACGCAAGAAGCTCGTCATAAATATTCTTGTGAGCATTGACCAGGTCCAGACTGGAGCGAAGCTGGAATTCCCTCGTCTCAGTCCTTGTCGCAACCTGCCATACGAGATGCAACCACTCTCGCTCTTCATTGCCCATAATCATGGTGGTGCCTCCGCCCATGACCGGAACCGGCATATCCCATCCGTAGTCCCCATGCCACAGGGTGCCCTTCTTGGATCTGTAATCATATTGAAAAACAATCTGCTCCCCGCATTTGTTTTCAAAGTAGGCCGTATAGCAGCCCCCGGCGTTCAGGTCAGGCGGTTTGCCGCAGCACTTGTAGTGGAAATTGGGCACGGTCAAAACCGTGCCTTCCCAAACCTCAAGCCTGCCTTCTTCCATCATCGCTTTCTCCTTTCGTTGGTCTCCACGGCTGACACGTGCCTACCAGTCGCAGCCTCTCTCTTATCTGACGCCTGACACTTCGAAGAGGAGGTAGCTCAGAATCAGTCAACGTCACGACTTCACCTACCGTTGGGATATCAGCTTCCCATAACCTGAAAGACATCAGGGCTTTCACAGTCCGCTGTGTCAGTCCGGCTACGGTTATCGGTTCCGTGAATGTTCGGTTAATCAAACACTCCAGGTGGGCAACCTTCTCCTGCAAGTTAGTAATCTGCCTGTCCCGCCGCTCTATCTCCCGGTAAACTACCCTGTCATATCCCCATAGCGCAAGAAGCGGCGGCGGGGTTGGATGTTCGCTGCAGCGTTGAAACACCCCGCTTGCCATGTGAATCGGCAAGCCATGGAGCACCATATTTCCCGCCCGTGTGGGGTGTCTCAGTTTGCGCAGTGCCTTAGCTTCAATCTGTCGAACTCTTTCCCGGGACCTGCCCAACTCCTGCCCAACATCCTCAAGAGTCCGGGCTCTCCCGTCAGGATCGTTGAAGCCGAACCGCAGTTCGAGAATCTGTCGCTCTTTCTCATTAAGGGTGCTGAGAGCATCCGCAATGAGCGGGCGAAGCGCTATTGACGCCCCAATCACCGCGTCCTCCAGAAGTGAGGTCACCCATTGGGCACAATTGGCCATGTAATCATCCCATTCGCCCTGGAGGGGGTACAGCTCGCAATAAGCGTCTACCAGGAGTTCCTTTTCGTAACCCGCTGGCTCCCCGAAGATGGCGCAACAGAGTTTTACTTCCGGAGTTAAAGGAATTTGAGATATTGACAGTCGCAAAGACTGCTTCTCCCGTCTGGTCAACTCTTTTAAACTCACTGCCAGTTCCTTTCCTTCTTGATCATCTCAAAAGCCGACACTACCCACTGGAAAAA
>JAQTTS010000403.1 GCA_028710655.1 Dehalococcoidales bacterium | reverse complement strand
CCTACGGCTATGGTCTGCCGGCAATGGGAACCATGCTGGGGCAGATAGCGGCGCCGGTGAGCGGTTCGGAGCAGCCAATGACGGAAGTGTTCCCGATGCTAATGATGATGAGTCTCATGGCCAGAATGGCTGGAGGTTTTTAGATGGATGCCAGTGATTTCATCACATCGGTAGTGGCTTTTGGTGGTGTCCCTTTGATACTTGGGCTGGTTCAGCTTTTCAAGCCCTTCATCACGGATACGCGCTTCTACCCGCTGCTGGCGCTGGGATTCGGGTTGGTAATCAATCTTGTTGCCGCCTGGGTGCTGGGTGCAAGTATATCCTCCGACTGGGTAACAGCTTTATTTAACGGCATTATCGCCGGATTGGCTGCCAGCGGACTATATTCAGCCGGCTCTACCCTGAAAGAAGGCACCACCGCAGATAAGAAAGACTCCTTACACGAAGGAGATCAGAATGAAACTGACTAGGAACCTGGCGATAGCCCTGGAAACGGTGGGGTGTTGCATTACACTTGCCGGCATTCTGACTGAATGGGCGACCGGGGCTGACTATGGATACGCCGTCATCACCGTCGGAGCGCTGCTGGTTACTTTTGGCAGCATGATTTTTGCCAAATGCGTCAAGCGCAAATGGCAAGACGAAGATGAGACCAAGGAGAAGTAATGAGCTTGTTGCTAAGAGGAGTCGCAAGGCTCTCACAGCTTGAAATCGATGCCGATAAGAACTGGCAGTCCAGGGAAATAATCAACCTGAAGACCATCGCCGGGGCAATGGGTTACGGCGATATCGTCTTCCGCGGGGCTGATGTTCTTGAAAGACTAATGGCGGACGCTGGCAAGGGGTACAACTTCCTGCGAAGCCGTGGTCCAGGCCTGTCGCCTGTCTGGCAGGACATTGAGAGCCTCATCCAGTTCATGACCGGAGCTGTTAACCGGGCGGCGGCCTTTGATTTGTCGATTCCCTCTCCCTATGTCTCCCAGGTCACGCAACAGGCTTCAAGCCCGCCAGGAAGAGTTGCCACGGGTGTCCTGTCTCCTCCTGAACCGGAAGTTACGGTGGATGTTTTGACTGCTCCCGGTGGTGCTGTGGTTTCTTCGCCGTCGCTGGACGTACCGACTCCGGGTGTATCGGGACAGGCGGCAATCGGAGCACCTCTGGGTGGCGCCGTGGCCGATGGCGGTGGTGTGCAGACCGATGAAACGGCGCAAGCTAATAACGATACTGCCAATGACATGACCCTGCTGCCAGCGATGCCGGCTGTAAATGATGCCTACTACTTCGGCCGAGCGTCTCTTTGGGACTGGCTCGAGCTCAGGATGGGAACGGTCGGTAACGGTATCTGGGACATCACTTGGGAGTACTGGAACGGCGCTGCTTGGGCAGCTCTTGATGATGCCAATGACGCCACGAGCGGTTTCATGGTATCAGGGAATAAGCTGATAACCTTCACCCGTCCTGGAGACTGGACGCAAACGACTGTAGGCGGCATAGCCAACCTGTACTGGATAAGGGCACGAGTGTCGGCTTATACGTCGGTGGTCACCCAGCCGAAGGGCAACCGTGCCTTTACCTGGATTACATATTGAGGAACGAAAAGATGAACCCAACGGAAGAAGCGCGATATGAGCAGCTAAGAAAGCTGGGGCAAGAGCTTCACGTCCCCATATCTGAGACTCTTTGGGAGCTTGAGGTCAGGGATGGGAATGGGAAAGTGATTCAACGACTAAAACAGCGCTCACATAGCTGGGTCAGGAACGCCTATAACCATATGTTCTGCCAGCTCGCCGGCAAGAATGCCAACTACGGGACCTTCGGCCCCGGATACCTGAATGTTAAGGACACCGGAGGTACGCTGAGGCAGGCGACTGCTCCAATCGGGCACAGCGACACCGACATCGATGGCACTACCTATGGCTACCGTGGTCCGGCCGGAAACGACACATACGGAATTCAGATTGGATCAGGCACTAACCCGGAAAGCTTCGAAGACTACATGCTCCAGACCAAGATTGCCAACGGGGTAGGCGCCGGTCAGCTCAGCTATATAGAACAGGACCCGCACGTCATTACCTACAACGCTGGCACGAGAGTGCTCTCCAACGCAATGGTGAGATATTTCAACAACAACAGCGGCGGCGATGTCGCCGTTAATGAAGTCGCTCTGGTAGTAAACCAGCCACAGGGTGGTCCGGTCTACGGGAAATGGGTGCAGGCACGCGATAAGCTGGCCTCCACCGTAACCGTGCCGAATACAGGTCAGCTCAAGGTGACCTATACCGTGCAGCTGACTTACCCGGCGTAGGAGTGGATGAAATGGTATCAGAAGACGAAAGACTTTATGAAGAACTAAGGAGATTGGGGCAAAGGCTACATATTCCTATCCCAGAATCTTTCTGGGAGTTCGAGGTTATTAACAGGTATGGTAGGCTGCTTCAAAGGCACAGGCAAAGATGCCACAGCTGGACGAGAAATGCCTACAACGCACTGTTTACCCATCTAGCAGGAAAGGATGCGGATAATTCATCTTTCGGCGCTGGTTTGTTATCTCTAAAAGATACCTCCGGCGCAGTGAAATACGGCAACTACCCGTTTACCTACGGGCAGAACAGTGTTGATGACGTATCGACACCGGGTTATAGGGCAGCTGCTGCCATCGACGATAAAGGAATTCTCATCGGTAGCGGAACGAATCCTGAAAGCTTTGAGGATTACGCACTCCAGGCGCAGATTCACAACGGCACCGGTGTGGGACAGATGAGCCACGTCCAGAGCGAACCCCATGACGTGAGCTACGATGCGGTGACAAGGGTATTGCGCAATCAGCTAGTTCGCTACTTCAACAACAATAGCG
>JAQTTS010000402.1 GCA_028710655.1 Dehalococcoidales bacterium | reverse complement strand
ACTCCAGTATGTCCATGAGCGCCCGTGCCCGCTGAGAAGCGGCAGGTTCGGACTTCTCACAGTAGATGAAGGAGATTTGTGGCTCCCGGCAGAGGACATAGACCATCCAGTGCAGTAGTGTCGTCGTGTTGTGCGTCGGAGTAAGCAACTCGCCCGCAAGGAAAATGCCATCCTCGTTGCTAACCTTGATGCAACAGGTTGGCACCGAAGGTACTCGTTCCACCTTGACAAGAGACATCCACTCGCGTTTCTGCATCGGTGGCTTCCACTTAGCAGCTTTACGAGGTAGTCGGAATGGGTTGAACGTGCAAGACCAAGAAACATGGTAGCGCGGACTAATCGTGCGACCGTTCAGCCTAGCAACACTTTCGGTAACAGTGGCTCTCTCTCCAAGACTACGAACAAGTTTATGAACATCATAGGATAGGCATTTCGAGATAACTGAAAAATCAACCCTACCACCGCGATTTACTGTTCCGTCAGAATCAAGAAGCCCAGCAAGCAAGGCAAGTCTTTGTTCTCTAGACGAACGCAGGTAGATATCTGGAATATGTTTATTGTTCCAAACACCAAGTCGCTTGATGCGAGACATAAAGCCGTCTTTTACTGGGGCACCGATATTGAATCCGACAGTATTCGCAGCAGTGCATCCAGGCCAGGAAGGGCGCTTGCCTACGTTGGTCTTATAACCGGCATCCTCAATCTCACTAAGGATGTGCTGTAAATCCTCATCTCCGCAGGTGATACGAGCACAGTCAGAGTGCCCGTCCCCCAACCAGTAGCCAAACACATAAGGGTCTATTGGGAGATCAGCTTCAGGGAAGTCGGGGGTAATGTCGCAGCGCACTTTGAACCTGTAACCTACCTGTCCGTTCTTTCTGTTGCGACGGTAACCCTTGTCCACCATCTGCTGCGTAGTGTAAGTGCGCCATGCACCCCGCACTCCTGGAGTGGTCGCGTACTCATCCCATACGTTCCACAAATGCTCAGCGTCGGCTACGATCTTTGCTCCATCTCCGAACGTAAGCTCATAACAGGGATGTCCTGTCTCTATATCTGATGTGTAGACAACCAAGGTAGGTTTGCCATCAGAACCGTATACATAGTCACCAACTTGTATCTCGGCCATCGTCTTCCAGCCGTTCGTCGTCAAGATCGGAGTGGCAACCGCCAAAGCCTTGCCGTGGCCCCCTGGCAACCATGCCATGCCCTGATTCTCATGCTCCAAGAAGTCAAGCAATTCGTAGTTCAATCTCTCGAAGCCCTGGAAGTCGTTAGGGAAGTAGTTAAGAAAGAACAGGTCGTAGTTGCCGTCCTGCAACAAGAAGTCTCTATCGACAGGGGTACTCTCACTCACTCCGTCTGTTTGGTACATGCTGATTAGCCGAGAGAGAACCTGCTGGTCCTCGCGGGTGAGCTTATTCGCTGTCGCTGGCATCTATCACCTCCCCGCGTCCCTTGGGAGAGGCCACCATGCGCCCGTACTCGCCCATAATTGCCGCCGCCCGCTCCGGTGGCAGGCCGATAAGTACGTTCTTCATCTCGATAGTGACCTTGGCATCGCCCGTGACTTCGGTAAGGTCTTTGTCGATGTCGGCGTTCAGATTCATGCCCAACTTGGCAACCTCGATAAGTTCCTTGGCCGTAAGCTCACCGTTCTCCAACTTCACCTGGATCTCATCGAGCGCTCTCACTCCCACTCGTGCGCCCATCTCAGCGGCAACAAGTTTGGCAGCGGTGCGTCCAATAAGATGTTGCTTTCTCCTACCCTGTAGGTAAGTATCAAAGTCTTGAGATTGCAGGTTGTAGGAGACGGTCTCTAGGTCGTAAGCCGGATGCGCTTCGCATACCGCATCTATGACGCGAGATATCTTCGGAGGTCGAGCCTCGTTGTCCAGCATCTCAAGCCAGCGTGAAGCCGCCTGCTCAAAGAGCCGGTCGCGGTCCAAACCCTCGTCACGTTTTGCCAGTGCTAGTGTCATGAAGTGCTCAAAGTTACAGGAGTGTCGAATATGAATACATCGCGCACAAGTTCTTCTATTTCCCCACTAGCCCAAATTGCCTTCACGTCAACATAGTAAGGAGTGCCTGCCGTAAGATCAGTGTTGGTGGGGGTGAACTCTACATCTAAGTTTCCGGTAGAGGCGTAGGTGGTAGTAAACTGAGACGCCTCGTTGGTGCTGTCTATCTGAGCATCAGCCGAAGCATCCACATCAGCAAGGCTGTCCTTGATCGTAGCATAGATGATGCTTGCCCCGGAAAGATCGTATGGTTGCCCATCGGCATCCTTGAGATTTCGCAGATGCAGGGTAAGTGTGCATTGCACCTTGGGATTCGGTGAATCCTTGTCTATGATGCTAAGACTCATGTATCTTCACCTCACCAGATGAGATAGGCTGTATTCGGCAGGTGCCGGATGCGAACGGTTGCAGTGTGCAAGTACCAGATGAGATAGCCTGCAAAGAACAAGTGCCGGATGACACGGGACCGGGATACGGCATACCTTGTGTTCCCGTACCTGTTATCTGGATTGAGCCGATGGTGACAGCACCAGCGCCGGTAATCGCCACCGTGCCGGAGCCGCTGATTTGCACTGCCCCGATAGTGACGTTACCCGAGCTGCTTATGTCGCCACTAGCACCTGCGCCACCAAGCAAAGGAGAACCAGTAGTAACAGCCCCGGAGCCGGTGATTGTGACCGTGCCTTCGCCTTCGACACTGACCGAGCCAATAGTGACGGCACCAGAACCAGACCGAAAGCCAAGCGCGCCCAGCCAACGCAGAGGCCACGTAAGCCAGCCAACCTTGTTTGTCCTAGTGCCTGTGCCCGAAACAGAGGGAGAGCCGATAGTGACTGCGCCCGAGCC
>JAQTTS010000401.1 GCA_028710655.1 Dehalococcoidales bacterium | reverse complement strand
GATAGGACCCCACTACACGGTGGAAGACCATGTCGTTATTGGACGGGATACAGCCATAGGCGCCCACGTGGTGATCGAAGGGCATACTCGAATCGGGGAACGAAACAGGATTTATCCCTTTTCCTGCATTGGCACGCCCCCTCAGGATATCGGCTACCAAAACGAAGATACGCGGCTGATCATAGGAAACGACAATGTCATCAGAGAGTATGTCACCATCAACCGCGCCACCACAAAAGAGGCGTGGGAAACGGTTATCGGCAACAATAATTACCTGATGGCCTACGCTCACGTTGCCCATGACTGCCGGCTCGCAGATCATGTGATATTGACCAATGGCGCTACCCTGGGCGGTCACACCCACATCGAAGAGTATGCCATTCTGGGGGCCTTCCTGGCTGTTCAGCAATTCGTTCGAATCGGCGCGCATGCCTACCTGGGCGCAAAATCAGGGATTGACAGGGATGTCCCTCCCTTTATGATAACGGCCGGGCCAAGGGCAAAACTGTATGGAATCAACCAGAAGGGGCTTATACGACGAGGGTTTTCTCAAGAGACCATCAACGTGCTCAAAAAGGCATATAGCATCATCTGGCGTGAAAATACGAGCTTCCGGGATGGCATCGCCCAGGTGAAAAGAGAGCTTCAAATAACACCTGAACTGCAGATGCTGCTGGATTTTCTCACCAGCTCCAAACGGGGCATATTGCGGTGAGATATGCGCGTCCAGGGTTCAAGGTCCAGTCTGAAACGCGCGGAAATCATCCAGTTATCGAGCCGTTCAGCGGTGGAGTGATCGGGACGCTGCGGCATGCAGAGAGTGCATATGAACGATGGGGGAAATAGCCGGATAATCGGCCTGATCGCCGGTGGAGGGCAGTTTCCTCTCCTTATTGCAGAGGCCGCTCAAAAGGAGGGGATCCGCGTCATTGCCGTTGCGCACCACGATGAGACCGATCCCAAACTCTCCGAGCAGGTGGATGACATTGTCTGGGTCAAGTTGGGGCAGTTGGGTCAATTGATAAAGGCCTTCAAGATACATGGCGTCAAAGAGGCCTTGATGGCAGGAACCATCACCAAAAAGCGCATGTTCGAAAACATTAGGCCTGACCTGAAAGGGCTGGCCATCATGTCAAAACTTGCCTTTTTTCATGATGATGACATTCTGAGGGCCGTCGCAAAAGAGCTGGCCAAGGAAGATATAACGATTATCGGTTCCGCCCAGTTTTTACCCGAACTCATTGCCCCGAAGGGATGCCTGACAGCAAGACGCCCCAGCAGGGCCGAAAAGGAAGATATCCGTTTTGGATGGAACATGGCCAAGGAACTTGGCCGTCTGGATATCGGGCAGTGTGTGGTGGTGAGAAAAAGGACCGTCCTGGCCCTTGAGGCCATTGATGGCACTGATGCAACCATTCTCAGGGGTGGCAGACTGGCTCAAGAAAAGGCCGTTGTGGTGAAGGTGAGCAAACCTGGACAGGATCTCCGGTTTGATGTCCCGTGTGTGGGCCTCGAAACCATACGCACCCTCTCACAGGTAAACGGGGCAGTGCTGGCGGTAGAGGCAGGAAATACCCTGATGTTTGACAAGGCACAGATGATCGCCGAGGCAGACATGAAGCACATCGCCATTGTTTCTCTCTCTGCGGCACCTTGATGAAACCGGATCAGAAGAGTCAAAAGCATCTTCTTAACGAACAGGTAGGTGTGGTATTTATAGATGAAGGCAGGAAAACTTAGAATCGCTGTTATTGGCGTGGGACACCTGGGGGAGTACCACGTTCAGAAATACAGGGCACATCCGGGGGTAGAACTTGTTGGCGTTGTGGATGTAGACAGAGATCGAGCAAATGATATAGCGCAACGCTACAGCACAACGGCCTACACAGATCACCGTGATATTCTGGACAGGGTGGATGCCGTCAGTCTGGCAGTGACCACTGAGATGCATTTTGCGGTGGCCAAAGACGTTCTATCCGAAGGGGTGCACATGCTCATAGAAAAGCCCATCACCTATGACCTCAGAGAGGCGGATGTCCTCATCCAGATGGCCAGCGAACAGGACCTGGTGCTTCAGGTAGGCCTTGTTGAACGGTTTAACCCTGCTATTGTCAAGATGATACCCATGCTGAAAAACCCCCTCTTTGTAGAGTCCCACCGCATGAACCTTTTCACGACAAGGGGTCTCGATGTAGACGTGGTCCTTGACTTGATGATCCACGACCTGGATATCATTCTCCATATGATCCGTTCAGAGGTAAGAGAGGTCCATGCAGTAGGGATGCCTGTGATTACCGACAAAACCGATATCGCCAATGCCAGGATAATCTTTCAGGACGGGACTGCCGCCAATCTGACTGCGAGCCGGGTATCCGGCAAAATGCTGAGGAAGATCCGTGTGTTTCAGCCGGATGCCTATATATCGGCCGATTGCGGAAAACGTCAACTCACGGTAATCAGTCTTGACAATCAGAAAAAGAATTCGCACAATTTCCCTGAAGTGACCACTACCAAGGAAAAGTATACTGACAGCGACCCCCTGAACGACGAGATCACCGCGTTTATCGACGCCGTTATAAACAGGTCCGATCCGGTTGTGACGGGCCAGGACGGGCGAAATGCCTTGAAGATCGCCCTAAACATCATTGACCAGATAGAGAGAGGGTGCCAGAATTTTAGCCCCACTTTCTGATACCAGAAATCATCGACTGGTACTGATCGTTGCCGGCGAGGCCTCAGCCGATGTGCACGGGTCGAATCTCGTAAAGGCCCTCCAGCGTTTGGATCCCCATATTGCCTTTTGGGGCATCGGTGGGAGCAATATGGCTCAGGCAGGGGTCAGGATACTTGTCCCATCCTCAAATATGGC
>JAQTTS010000400.1 GCA_028710655.1 Dehalococcoidales bacterium | reverse complement strand
AGTACCTTACGGAAAATGGCTTCTCGATAGAAAAAGGGGCCTACGGGCTGCCGACCGCCTTCCGCGCCAGTTATGGGCAGGGGCAACCGGCGATCGCCATGCTGGCTGAATACGATGCGCTGCCCGGAATCGGGCATGCCTGCGGTCATAATCTCATCGCCGCCTGTGCTGTCGGAGCCGCGGTTGCCGTCCGGCCGGCCATCGACCGGTTGGGAGGGGAGATCATCGTTATCGGTACGCCGGCGGAAGAAACGGGCGGGGGTAAAATAATTATGGCCAGGCAAGGAGCCTTCGCCGATGTGGACATTGCCATGATGGTACACCCGGGAGTACATAACTCCGCCATTACCCAAACCCTCGCCTGCCAGGTGCTGGAGGTTGAATTCCAGGGCAAGGCGGCTCACGCCGCCGCCAGGCCGGAAGCAGGCATCAACGCCCTGGAGGCAATGCTCCAGTCCTTCACCGCCATAAATTCACTTCGGCAACACATCAGGGACAAGGCCCGCATCCACGGCATTATTACCGACGGCGGGCAGGCAGCCAACAGCATCCCCGACCACAGTGCCGCCACGTTCATCGTGAGGGCAGAGGATGATAACTACCTGAATGAACTGAAGCAGAAGCTAATCAACTGCTTTATCGGAGCAGCCACCGCCAGCGGCGCCCGCCTGAAATACCACTGGCAGGAAAACCCCTATGCCCCCATGCGCAACAATCTGACCCTGGCCCGATTGTTTCAGCAGAACATGGAGTCTCTGGGACGCAAGATAGCAAAAACCGGCTCAAGCGATGCCGCTTTCAGCACCGATATGGGTAATGTCAGCCAACAGGTGCCAAGTATTCACCCCATGGTAGCCATAGCTCCGGAGGAAACATCGCTTCATTCCACCCGGTTTGCCTCAGCCGCTGCTTCCGATGAAGGGTGCCGGGCCCTTCTTGACGCCGCCAAGGCACTGGCGATGACCGCTGTTGATCTACTGGCAAACCCGGCACAGGTAGCTGAAGTTAAAGCGGAGTTCTGTCGGAAGGAGAAATAAGATGGACAATGCAGCTCCGAATAGCTATGAAGCAATTATTATCGGCGGCGGTCCGGCGGGACTAACTGCCGGACTTTACACGGCAAGGGCAAGAATCAGCAGTCTGCTGATAGAAAAGGGGGCTTTCGGGGGCCAGATGATAAATGCCGTGCGGCTGGACAACTACCCCGGGTTCCCGGATGGCATCAACGGCTCTGAACTGGCCGAACTAATGCTCAAGCAAGCGACAAAATACGGCCTGGAAACGATTATCGCCGAGGTTACCGGTCTAAAGTTCAAGGGTGAAGATAAAATAGTCGAGACCAGCGGCGGTACCTTCACGGCTAAGACAGTGATTATTACCGGCGGTTCCAATCGGCGTAAGCTAGGGGTGCCGGGAGAGGAGCAGTTTACCGGCAAGGGGGTCTCCTACTGTGCCACCTGCGATGCCGCTTTTTTTAGAGGGCTGCCGGTAGCTTTAATCGGCGGCGGTAACTCGGCAATTTCGGAAGCTTTGCACCTGGCGAAGTCTGCCTCCAGGGTCACTGTAATACACCGCCGCAACCAGCTGCGTGCCACACCTATCCTACAGGAGAAAGCCTTTGCCGAGCCCAAAATAGACTTCCGGCTGGATAGCATCGTAGAAAGCATCGAGGGTAAAGATTCCGTGCAAAGGATCAGGCTGCACCAGACAAAGACCGGAGAGCGGTCTACACTGGAGGTATCCGGCGTCTTCATCTCCATCGGTTTTATTCCCAATACCGGTTACCTGAAGGGTATTCTGCCCCTGGCTAACGATGGCTCCATCATCACCAACAACAGGATGGAGACAGGGGTCGCCGGCATCTTCGCCGCCGGCGACATTCGGCAAAAGACAGAGTGGCAGGCAATAACTGCTGCCGGCGACGGAGCAACCGCAGCGATAAATGTGGAAAAGTTCCTGAGCTGAGGAAGGAACAATCTTTCTACTTTATTGCCGGGTGAAGTATAATTACTTAAGCGACTGTAATTAAATAGAAAGGGAAGAATATGAAGGTTATTTTCCTGGAGGATGTCCCCCGCGTAGCCCAGTCCGGCGATATCAAGGAGGTAGCTGACGGCTATGCCAGGAACTTCCTTATTCCGAAGAAACTGGCGCTGGTAGCCGATTCGGCTGCCATAAAACTGGCAGAAGCACGATGCCGTGCCAAGGCCAGACAGCAGGCTGAGACTGAAGCCGAACTGCAAGAACTTGCCAAACAGATAAACGGCAAAGAAATCGTCCTGAAAGCACGGGTGGGGAGTAAGGACCGCCTGTATGGCTCGATTACCAGTGCCGATATCGCTGCTGAGCTGGAGAAAAGTGAAGGAATGGTCATCGACAAAAAAAAGATAGACCTGGAGGAGCATATCCACCAAATCGGTAGCTACGAGATAACCGTTAGATTGGGCAATGAGATCACACCCAAAATAAAGGTTACAGTGATAGAGGAAAAGGTCGAGGACGGGGCAGAGACGAAGATAGAGAAGAAGGCGGAGAAGAATCCGGAGGAGATGACCAAGGAAGGTAAGGAAGAGGAAGAGGAAGAGGAAGAGGAAGAGGCAGGGCAGGAAACCTAGAAAAAGAGGAGCCAGCATAGAGAGTGAACGGCGAGAAACTACCACCCCGTGATACCGATGCCGAGGAAGCAGTAATCGGCTCACTATTAATAGACGGACCAGCAATCTACAAGATCGCCGTCCTGATCAAGCCGTCGGACTTTTATAGCGACAGAAACTCGCAGATATACGAGGCCTGCCTGTCGCTATACCAGCGCAGCGAAGCGATAAACCAGATTACAGTGGCCCAGGAGCTCAACCGCCAGGACAAGCTGG
>JAQTTS010000399.1 GCA_028710655.1 Dehalococcoidales bacterium | reverse complement strand
AGCAGGGAGGAGGTGAAGAGAGAGACAGGGCTGGACCCAGGGCTCCCTACTTTGCTGGTGACGTTGCACCCTGAAACCCTTACCCCGGATCTGCCATTGGAAAGACAGTACACTCCACTGTTGGAGGCACTGGCATCCCTCACATCCTATCAGGTGGTAATCACCGCACCGGCAGCTGAAGAGGGAGCTCCTGCCATGATCGCTGCTTATAAGGCTTTTGCTGCTAAATACCAGCATGTGATCTATTTCCCGCACCTCGGCAGCCGGAACTACCTGGCTGTCATGAAATTTTCCATGGTCGTGGTTGGCAACTCCTCCAGCGGCCTGACAGAAGCTCCCTCCATGGGGGTGCCCACCGTGAATATCGGCAACAGGCAAAAGAACCGCATGGCTGCCAAAGGGGTGATCCACTGCGGGTATGACCGGGATGAGATCCTCCAGGCTATTGCCCTGGCCGCTACCGAAGCGCACCGTATCCTCTGCCGGAATGCCACCAACCCATACGACCCTTACCGTGACGGCATGAACAGTCTGCGTGCAGCAAGGGCCATCACCGCATTCCTTTCGCAATGCAGCCTGCAACGGCAGATCGTCAAACAGTTCGACACGAATACAAATCCGGAGCAATGGAACTCCCTCCTGAAATAATTTCGTCGCCCCATACCCTGATCATCGCTGAAGCCGGAGTGAACCACAACGGCAACCTGGAAATGGCACTGAAACTCTGTGATGCTGCCAAAGCAGCCGGTGCCGATATCGTGAAATTCCAGACCTGGAAGACATCCTCCCTGATGCTTCGCAACACTCCCGTACCAGCGTACCAGAAGGATGCAGCCGCCCCGTATGACTCCCAGTATGCCATGCTTGAGGCCCTTGAGCTACCCTGGGATGCTTTCCGTCACATTAAAGCGCATTGCATCACCGTCGGCATCCGTTTCCTTTCCACCCCGGATGAAGAGGAGAGCCTGGATTTCCTGGTGGATGATCTTGGATTGGACATGGTAAAGATCGGTTCGGGGGAGGTCACCAACCTGCCCTTTCTGGCACAGGTAGGGCAGAAAGGGGTTGAGGTGATCCTCTCCACCGGCATGGCCACTCCCGGGGAGGTGGCGACTGCATGGCAGACACTGCAGCAGTACGGTGCCCCGAAGGTGAGTCTGCTCCATTGTACGAGCAACTATCCTGCACCGATGGAAGAGGTAAACCTGAAGGCTATGTTGTCACTTCGTGAACGGTTTCACGCTACAACCGGGTATTCAGACCATACGGAAGGGATCGAGGTGGCCGTGGCTGCGGTAGCGCTGGGAGCGGAAATCATCGAAAAGCACCTGACCCTGGATCGTAGTCTGCCCGGTCCTGACCATCGTTCCAGCATTGAACCGGACCAGTTTAAAGCCATGGTACAGGCTATCCGGAACATCGAAAAGGCATTGGGTGACGGTATTAAAAGGATACAACCATCAGAAGCCGGGGTGAGAAAGGTGGTACAAAAACGGCTTGTTGCCCGTGTGCCGATTGCCAAAGGGGAGCCCTTCACCAGTGCCAATGTCACAGCAAAACGTGCCGGCAGGGGTATCCCTGCGTCGAACTGGTTGTCGGTTGAGGGCAAACCTGCTCCCCGTGATTATATGCCTGACGAATGCATTGACCAGCCATGAAGCGGAGGAAAGTCCTGATCCTGGGTGCAAGTGAGGAGATGATCCCACTGATGTTGCTTGCCCGGCAGGAAGGGTGCAAGGTGCTGGCTACCGACCGTAACCCTGATGCCCCGGGATTAGCACATGCCGATACTCCTTTCCACCTCGACGCATCGGATGTGACGAAAGTGATAGCCGTTGCCAAAATGCATAAAGTTAACGGTATCCTTACCCGCACGGAACTTCTGTTGCCGGTCCTGGCGCGGGCATGTGCCCTGCTGGGATTCTCCGGTCCGTCGGAAGAGGTCGCTGCCCTGTCGGTCGATAAGTACCTGTTTCGTCAGAAGATGTCGGAAGGAGGGCTGATGACCCCGGCTTTCCATTCACCCCGGCATGTTTCTGAGGTCAGACAGGCCGTCACGCATACCGGGTTGCCGGCCATGGTCAAACCGGTGGACTTCAGCGGAAGCACTGGTGTTGTGCGGGTTGACACACCGGAACAGTCCGAGGCCGCCTGGAACAGAGCCCGGCAGTTATCCCCTTCGGGGAAGGTGATCATTGAGCAAATGCTGGAGGGGAAAGAGGTGAGTGTAGAAACCTGGACAGCAGGGGGCACTACCCATATTGCAGCCATCACCGGGAAACAGGTATCAGACAACGGCCATTTCGTGGAACTAAGGCACACCATCCCCGCCGACATCACAGAGGAAGAGAAACTCAGTATTCAGAAGGAGGTGCATCGGATGGCCTGTATTATGAAACTGAACCATTGTATCACCCATACGGAGGTATTACTTACTTCCCGTGGCCCGGTGATCATTGAAACCGGGGCACGGCCGGGCGGAGACCTGATCGGCCTGCAACTTGTGGAGATGGCCACAGGTATCAACATGAACAGGATCATGTTGTACCTTGCTCTTGGAATGAAAATAGTACCACAGCTTGTCCGCAGCGGTGCAGCAGCCATTCAGTACGTGAGCTCAGAAAACAGGGCTTTCATCGAAAGCAGGCATGAAACTTTACTGAAAGATGCTAACTTTGCCGGATACAGGAAAATCAGGGAGGATGATCCGGGACAGTTGCATGCTTCGACCGACAGGCTGGCATATTACCTCTTCCGGGCCAACGACCTTCCCTCTCTGAATAACAGCCTGACATCGTTTGATGAATCCTAGCAAAAGACATCTAGCCATCATACCTGCCCGCAGCGGGTCCAAAGGTGTTACTGACAAAAACATCCG
>JAQTTS010000398.1 GCA_028710655.1 Dehalococcoidales bacterium | reverse complement strand
TCATAAAATTTTACCTGGTTTTTGGACCTTTTTTTTACCCTTTTTTTACCCTATCAAGGAGGCATTTCCAGGAGAGCCTGATATACCCATAATGCTCGGATCGTGGATACCACATCATCCGGTATATGCCTTTGAAAATTATGGGAAGGAGACGTCGTTACTAAAAGCCATTTATAACAGATGGACCGGAAATCAGGAAATCTCAAGATTTTGGTAAAAATCGGGAACGGCTCATTTCCAGCCAAAAGTGAAATATTCTAGACGGCCCGATCCACGATATCTCATGGTCTGTGGTATCAGCGGGCGAAAATAAAATTTAAGGGGTTTGAGGCCTCTAGTAATCCCTGTTAATTAAACAATGTATCTCTAGGAGCCCGTTCCTTATATCAGGGAGGCTCTACGACGAAGTTTCATTTACGCTGTAAATCTTAAAAACGCGATCCAGTCTCGGGGTATATCTTAGAAGATGTCCTACCCACCTGTTATCATATAGTTAGGTATCACGAAGGCCAATTTGGACGACTTGAAAAACCTGTCGGTTTCGTCGATTCCGGTCCGTCCGTAACTTTTATCGAACTTAGGGTACCCCTGAAACTAGGGGAACCTCGTTCGTACCTTATACGAGCCTATGGCCGTCCCGATGGGTGCCTACCAGTACCCCTCTAAACCCCTGTATACCTACCACAGTATACGCGCGGGAGGAGGGCTGCGCAACGCAGGCACCCCGCTGGACGACCCTAGGTTTCACTCGCCCACCTGTGGGGCGGGGACCCTCCGCGAAGGGCAGCCCAGCTGCTCGCTAGTTCGACGAACCGGGAGAGCCTAACCCTTTCGATAGGGGAGCAGACGAACCACTACCCAACGGGCCAGCAGCTGAGCTGCAGGCTGGTTGTTGCTGGCTGCGGCCAGCTGGCTGGTCCCTGTGTCTACGGATGCGCGGCCCAGCAGGTTTTTTGCTGGTCGGTCCCTGTGTCTACGGATGCGCGGCCCGGCCGGCTGGTCCCTGTGTCTACGGATGCGCGGCCCAGCCAGCAGGCAAAAAGGTACCACTCGAGGCGTAAAAACCCGCAGTCCGGACCAAACCAGCTGGAGGAGCTGTCCTGCCGCGTGCAGGCCTCCCACGAAGGCTGGTTCGGGATCGGGCCGAGTAACCGGTTCGAACCACAATAGGTTGCCCTCACAGGGCGCGGGCTGGAGGCGGCCCGCTCCCTGTGGGGGGGTATAACCGCCCTTGGTTCGTGACCCGGTACCTTCCTACCGTTCGTCAGGCTCGCCCGCAGTAGCTGCAGGCAGGCTCCCCGCCAGCCAGTCCGTAAGGCCTGGTAGGCAACCCCGCCTGCTGATCCACCAGGGCCAGCAGGCACCCGCCAGCCAGCCCGCAAGGGCCGGTAGGCACCCAGCCAACCGCTCGCAAGGGCCGGTAGGCTAACAGCAGGCCAGCAGTAGCTGCAGGCAGGCAACCCGCCAGCTGACCCGCAAGGGCCAGCAGGCAACCCCAGTCAAACCCAGCAGCGCAGCTGATTGGTTGGCAGGTACCGCGACGAACCAGCCTAGGCTGTCTAATCCGTTCCTGCAGCCCTCAGCCCAGCAGAAGGGTAAGGCGTCCCAGCAGGCCTCGCAGTAGCTGCAGGCAGGCAACCCGCCAGCTGATCCGCAAGGGCCAGCAGGCAACCGCTGGCTGACCCGCAAGGGCCAGCAGGCACCCAGCCAAACGCTCGCAAGGGCCAGTAGGCTAACAGCAGGCCAGCAGTAGCTGCAGGCCAGCAGAAGGGAAGGACGAGGAGGGCAGCCATGCCTACCTCAACCGCGGCAATGGGGCTGGACCAGTAGGTCCCGCGGCCCCGCCGCACAGAACAGCGACCGGTTGGATCGAGGGAAACCTTGAACCGACTGCTAGCTGCTCTCTCTTCAATATAGATTACCTGCGTTAAGCGGGAAATCCTCGCAAGAGGAATAATCATACCTCAGAGACCCTAACGTTTCTATTAATTTAGACTCGAATCGGGTTTAAAATGGCATTCGGATGGACAGCCAGTAGTGGGAAACCGCGAACGCTTGAAATCCAACCGGAGCGCAAACAAGGTAAAACTCGTTTTGCTCCAGTGATACCTGGTTGATCCTGCCAGTACTATATGCTTGTCTCAAAGCCTAAGCCATGCAAATCTAAGATCAATCATATGTGGTTTCGGCCATGTATAATGATAGTCTGTGGAAGGCTCATTATAACAGTTATACACCTAGCCACTGGAAAGTTTACAAGGATACCACCGTTAACTGCAGCGATAATACTTGTTCCCTTCGGGGTGGTAATAGTATATGTGCTGAAGCCTAGCTATTGTAACTCAGTTTTTCTGGATGTGGCAACATATTCAGGGTGATTGGGAATCGACCGCTAGCAGGTGCCCGCAAGGGCGCGGGAAAGTAAATTAACAAGGTTTTCATAAGGCCTTTCAGGTTTGCTTTTTCTAGTGGCCAGGCAGAGGTGTTTCTTACCTATCAGCTCGTTGTTTGTTTAAAGGACAAACCAGGCTTTGACGGGTACGGGGAATCAGTGTTCGATTCCGGAGAGGGAGCCTGAGAAATCGCTACCACATCTAAGGACGGCAGCAGGCGCGCAAATTACCCAATCCCAATACGGGGAGGTAGTGACAAGCTATAGTGTCTCCACACCCTTAGGTGGGGAGGTATTATCATCTGATAATTTTCCATGATTTGGGTGTAGATAACCCTTAGAGCAGCCATTGGAGGAAAAGTCTGGTGCCAGCACCCGCGGTAATTCCAGCTCCAAGAGCGTATATTAATACTGCTGTAGTTAAAACGCCCGTAGTATACCTAAGAGTGCGCATGTAGTAATTAGTTCTATCAAGAGATGGTTGGGAAGAGTTT